>CAZZPB010000089.1:0-4439 GCA_964655905.1 uncultured Candidatus Peribacteria bacterium | reverse complement strand
GGGTACCTGGGGGAAACCGTAGGTTGCCCCCAGAACAAGGAAGGGATGCAGACGATGAAAAAATCCGTTACTGACCTGCTGGAAGCGGATTTAATCAGCGAAGAGGAAGCTTTGGCCAACATACCGGAAGAGCTGGAGGCCTAAACAAAATATGAACAGAGCCGGAGGTTGGGTCTCGCGGGTTCCCAACCGAAGGCGCGCGAAGGGGAAGGGGGCCCCCGCGAAAGCGGGGGTGCCTGGGGGAAACCGTAGGTTGCCACCAGAACAAAGAGGTCCGATTTCGGCCAGAACAGGATTGAAATACCATGGTTGCATGCGGAATTTCTAAAAAATGTAAAAACTATGAGAATAATAAAGTTATAAAAGCGAAGCAGTGGGTCTCGTGGGTTCCCACTGCGTAGCGTGCGAAGGGGAAGGGGGCCCCCGCGAAAGCGGGGGTACCTGGGGGAAACCGTAGGTTGCCACCAGAACAAAGAGTAGAAAAAATAATAAAAAAATTTATTTATATTTTATGAACGACAAATTCGAAGCAGTTATAGGCATGGAGATTCACGCGCAGATTTCGACAAAATCAAAAATGTTTTGCGGCTGCGGCAGCGATGCTTTTAATCAGGAACCAAATATGAATACATGTCCTGTTTGTATGGGTTTTCCAGGTCAGTTGCCTGTGATGAATCAGGAGGCTTTTTATAAAGGCCTTAAAGCAGCCATAGCTTTACATTGCGAAATTCCAGCTTTTTCCAAATTTGATCGCAAGAATTATTTTTATCCGGATCTTCCTAAAGGATTTCAGATTTCACAGTATGATCAACCTATTTCAAAAAATGGATGGCTGGAAATAGAGTTCAATTCAACAAAAAAGAAAATCAATATTACCCGTCTGCATCTTGAAGATGATGCGGGAAAATTGACACATGTTCAAAGCGGAACACTGTGTGATTTCAACCGTTCAGGTATTCCTTTGATGGAAATTGTGAGTGAACCTGATATACGCAGCGCGGTGGAAGCCAGCGCTTATGCCAAAGCCATACAAACAACATTGCGTTATGTCGGCGCTTCCGAAGCGGACATGGAAAAAGGAATGATGCGTTTTGATGCCAGTGTCTCAATTCGGCTGAAAGGCGAGACAAAACTCAATTGCCGTGCCGAAATAAAAAATCTGAACTCTTTCAAATCCCTTGAGGCAGCCATAAACTATGAAATTGAACGGCAGATTTTTTTGTGGGAATCGGGTCATCCTCTTGAAAAGCACATTACTGTTGGCTGGACTGATGATAAACAAAAAACATATTTTTTACGCGACAAAGAAGGCGCTGATGACTATCGTTATTTTCCAGAGCCGGATTTGCCGCCTTTAACCGTTACTGAAGATTTTATTGATCGCCTGAGGAAGGAAGTTCCTGAATTGCCAACGGAAAAACAGATGCGCTATCGGGAGCAGTTTCAACTTTCCGCTTCGGAAGCCACTCTCATTGCTTCAGATATTAATCTCGCGCGGTTTTTTGAGCAGGTGGCTGCCATTTGTGGAGATCATAAAAAAGCCGCCACTTTTGTAACCACTATTTTGATGAGTTATTTGAACCGTGATCAAATTGGGGTTGAAAACTTGAAAATAACTCCTTCCATGCTTGCAAAACTCATTACGCTTATTAATGATGGGAAAATTTCCATGAACCTTGCAAAAGCGGAAATTTTTGAAACGATGTATAATACCGGCGATGATCCTGCGGTTGTGATTCAAAAAAAAGGCCTTGTGCAGATGAATGAGCCTGTTGAACTTGAAAAAATGTGCCAAAAATTCATTGAAGAATTCCCAAAATCGGTAGAGGATTATAAAAATGGCAAACAGGCCGCTCTCCAGTTTTTTGTCGGCAAAGTGATGAAAGAAAGCAAGGGGCAGGCCAATGCTGGCATGGTGCAGGAAATATTTACGCGACTTTTACGCCCTACATAGGCCATCAATTCTTAATTCATAATTTTTCAACATGGATGCATTATCTTTTCTCTACATAGCTCTTGGTATAGGATTTTTATTGTTTGTTATTTTTGCGTGCGTGACAATGATTTATCTTATTCAGGTTTTGCGTGACGTTGCAAAAATCTCGGACAGTGTACGGGACACTGCTGAAAGAGTTAATGATTATGTTATACAGCCGTTTGCCTTTATCAACCAGGCTGTGGAGTATTTAAAGCCCGTTATTGAAGGTATTGCGCGCAAACGTGAGGAATTTAACGAAACCGTGAACAAAAAGGTCCATAAAGTCGCCAGGGAATTCAAGAAAAAGGTGAGGGGAAATGTGTAAATCCGTTGCCGTAGGGCAGCGGAATACGCAAATGTCTTGACTTATTTTTTCAATGTGTTTACAGTGGAGCGCCTTTATATCATAAGGTCGCTTTATGGATTCTTCTCGTATTTTTCGCGTTACCAGACGGGTTATTTATGTGCTTGTGGCGGTGTTCGCGATTGTTTTTATTGGAACGCGCTTTTTTGGTCAAAAGAAAGAACCGGAATATCTTGCTGCAAAGGTTGAACGCGGTACGGTAACTCAAACGGTTACTTTAACAGGTACTGTGCAGCCGGATACCCGCTACCGTCTCCAATTTCAAAAACCGGGGAAAATTTTCCAAATTGCGGTAAAAATTGGTGACTTTGTAAAGGCGGGAGACGTTTTGGCAATGCTCCAAAACAACGATGTTTATTATCAGATAGAGGCTCAAAAAGCCGCTCTTCGGTTTGCCCAGAGCAATTTGGCGCGTGCGCTGACAGGTCCAAAAAATGAGGAAACTGATCTGCAGAAATTGAAAATTAATCTCGCGGAAGTCGAGGCATCTGCCGCAGCTAACGCCCGTTATTATGCTTTAACGACGGCGCGGAAGGCATTTGATGCGCCTGCGCTTGATTTCAAAAAAAGCATGGATATTGAGCATCAATTGGAAGATGTTGAAACAAACGTGGAAAAAGCGCGATTGCAGGTCCTGACTGCGGAGCAGCAATTGAATTTGCTCAACAGTAAGCCAAGAAATAATGATATTGCTCCACTACAGGCTCAGGTTGACCAGGCTTGGCAAAACGTTAAGCTGGCTGAATATCAGCTTGAACAAAGTAAAATTATTGCGCCCGCTGATGGCTTTATCACCGATATTGCTTTTAATGCGGGCGAAATCGCTTCTGGACAGCCGTTAATAACTCTTGATACCAATCGTTTTTACATAAAAGTGCTTGTTTCTGAAGCAGATGTGGCAAAAATTCAGCCCGGGCAAACTGTCAACATGACTTTTGACGCGTTTGAACAAAAGGGTGAATTGATCGGAAATGTGCGTGAAATATATCCTGCGGAAACGGCCATACAGGGAGTTGTGTATTATCTGGCGAAAATAGATTTTGACTCAGGCAAATTACGCGTTAAGGCCGGTATGACGGCAAATCTTGTGGTGCGCGTCGCAGGGAAAAATAATGTTTTTGTTGTGCCGGCGCGGGCCTTGCAATACGAAAAAAATCAGCCTTATGTACAGGTTGTTGTATATGAAAATGGAAGCAGTCAGAAAAAAATTGAACGCCGCAATGTCCAAATTGGCCTACAGGGCGATGAAAAGGTAGAAGTGGTCAGCGGTGTGCAGGAGGGAATAGAGGTAATTACATTTATGAAGAAATGAATAAAATTTGTAATTTGTAATTTGTAATTCGTAATTTGTAACTCGTAAATGGTTAATTTAACAATGAAACCGCTTATACGTCTTCAAAATATTGGTAAACAATACGAAATGGGTAAGGGTGAAAAAGCTGTTGTAACGACAGCTCTTCATGATGTTTCCTGTACTATCAATGAGGGTGAATTTGTTGCGATAATGGGGCAATCCGGCTCCGGAAAATCAACTTTAATGCATATTTTAGGGTTTCTGGATGTTCCGACAAACGGCGCGTATTTTTTTGAAGATCGCGATACCGGTTCTTTTGATGAGAATGAATTAACGGCTATTAGAAGCCGTAAAATTGGGTTTGTTTTTCAGGCATTCCATTTGCTCCCACGTACGACGGCGTTTGAAAATGTTCGCTTGCCTTTAATTTATCAGCGTTTGCCGTATAGTGAACAAAAAGAACGCGTTACTGACGCGTTGATAAAAGTTGGTCTTCACGACAGATTTTATCATCAACCGCATGAGCTTTCCGGAGGGCAGCAGCAGCGCGTGGCTATTGCCAGGGCGCTGGTTACAAATCCGGCGCTTATTTTGGCTGATGAGCCCACGGGGAACCTGGATACCAGGTCTTCCGATGAAATTATAAAAATTTTAACCCAGCTTCACGCGGAAAAACACACGATTATTCTTGTGACGCATGCGGATTCCGTTGCCCGAGTCGCGCGAAGAATTATTACGTTGCGGGATGGGGAGGTAACCAATGACCAATGACCAATGACCAATGACCAATAACCAATAGCCAA
>CAZZPB010000088.1:0-3353 GCA_964655905.1 uncultured Candidatus Peribacteria bacterium | reverse complement strand
AGTTTTAATTGTGCCAAAATTAGATCTCAATGAACAGCTGCCAATTAGCGATATCAATGCGAAGTCTTCAAGTTTTGATTTTCTTCAAGAAGAAGCCGATATCTATTCCATAAAAGATTTAAAAAAGAGATATGTTTAAATTTGGAACGATCGTTTTGGTCCATTTTCCTTTCACCGATCTTACTTCTACCAAACTGCGTCCTGCCCTCATAATATCGTCAAATAAAAAGGATGCGGAGGATGTTATACTTTGTTTTATTACTTCTCGAATATCATCAAAAGAAAATTTGAATCTTTTCGTAATGAAAAAAAGTGATCCTTATTTTCAATTAGCCGGTCTTAAAACCGATTCTTGTTTTAGATTCGATAAACTGGCTACTCTAAACAAAAAACTCATTTTAGGCGAGCTTGGAATTGTTCATCCTACGGTTTTAAAAAAGATGAAAAAATCTCTTTTTGCCACTTTTGGTTTTTAGGGCGCATTATCAATTCATGCGTCATTCGTAGTGTGTCCACATACGCATCACTTTTACGGCTTTTTCTTTTAATCCCTTTACAATCGAGGTTTTTACATCTGGTATGGAACTTAAATAGAGTGTCTCTTCAATCGCCCTCCAGTCCTCCTGTGAGACCATCACAGCCGATCCATTTTTACTCGTTATTAAAAGGGGCTCATGCGTTATGTTGACGTTTTGAACGATTGAATAAAGTTTTTTTCTGGCATTTGTGATATTGATAGTTCCCATATATTTTAGGTACTTAAAAGCGTACGTTATTTGATAGAGCTCGCTTCGGCTCACCCCGCTAAGCGGGGTTTGCCTTGCTCGCGCCCCGCCGTGCGCTCGCATGAAGCTCCCGTGCGTAAGCACGGGAGCTTCAATGGAAAATCAAGCTGTTGTACGGTTTAAAACCGTTCCCTACCCCATTGATTTTACACAACGCTGATCGGATCTATATCAATTCTTACATGTGGATCGTGGAGGAGTTTTTGCCCGTTTTCGGGAATATTTTTTAGCAATAAAGAGGGGTTTTGCCCTGTAATTAAAATATGCCAACGATATTGATCCTGCACTTTTGTAATAAGGGCAGGATAGTTTGTGATCGATGTTACTGCGCTTTTCTCCACGTCCGCGGGCGGGTCTGCCATTTTTTGGATGGTAACATTTAGAATGTCCATCATATTTTTAGCTTTTTCCAGGCATTTTTTGGCATCCTTATCAATAAAAGTCAATTTGATAAGTTTGTTTAGAGGAGGGTATGCAAATGCTTTCCTTACTTTCATTTCCTCCTCGAAAAATCGTATGTAATCGTGTTCCACAGACGCCATGATGGCGTAGTTTTCCGGCAAATATGTTTGAATGATGACTTCGCCTTTTTTGGCTTCCCGGCCGGCTCTTCCGGCCACCTGTGTTAAAATCTGGAATGTTCGTTCCGCGCTTCTAAAATCAGGTATTGTAAGGCTCAAATCAGCCAAAATAACACCCACCAGGCTGACCTGCGGCAGATGCAGCCCTTTGCCGATCATTTGTGTGCCGATGAGAATGTCCGCCTCATGATTTTTGAATGCATTGTAAAATTTTTCAAAACTGCCCTTCTGACTGGTTGTGTCCTTATCGGCGCGCAAAACCCTCGCTGCCGGAAATATTTTTTTAATTTCTTCTTCAATACGCTGGGTGCCGAGCCCAATATAGCGGATAAAAGCGCTGCCGCATTTGGGGCAGAGGACTGGAACGTTTTTTATGCTTCCGCAATGATGACAAATAAGCCTTGCCGCTGGTAAAATTATTCTTTCCACTGTTATGTGCTTGTTATATGTCTTCGCTACGTCGCAGCGGTCGCATTTTTCACCTTTTCGGCTTTCGCGGCATACGACGCCGCCGGCGGCGCCGCGGCGGTTCAAAAAAAGAATGATCTGCTCATGTTTATCCAGTTTTTCTTTTATTTTTTGTATGAGAAGTTCGCTGAAAATGGAAAAGTTTTTTTTGCGGATTTCCTCACGCAGATCAACGATTGTGACGGCCGGCAATGCGACAATATCAGATTTCTGCTGCTGGATACGTTTTTTCATTGTAGCCAGCCCATAGTGGCCCTGAGTGGCGTTATAATAGGTTTCCAGCGATGGCGTGGCGCTCCCTAAAACACATTTTATGCCTAAAAGTTCAGCCATTTTTATCGCGACGTCCCTTGCGTGGTAGCGAGGAGACTGGTCCTGTTTATAGGAAAATTCATGTTCTTCATCCATCACGATCATTCCCAGATTGGCAAAAGGCGCGAACAGCGCCGAGCGCGATCCAATGATGATTTTGGCTTCCCCGTGATAAATGTCATACCAGTATTTTTCTTTGGATTTTGCCGTGAGGTGGCTATGGAGAACGGCAATCGCGTCACCAAATTCTTCCTGAAAATTCTGAAAAGTTTGAGGAGTCAATGAAATTTCAGGCACCAGAATCAGTATTTGCCTGTTTTGTTGAATTTGATGTTCCGCCAGACGGCGGTAAATTTCGGTCTTCCCCGAGCCCGTAATGCCATGCAGAAGAATTGTTTTTTTTGTAGGGGGCGAAGATTTTTGTTCAGTAATTGTTTCAAACGCCTGCTGTTGTTCTGTTGTCAAAATCAATGTATGGAACAAAAATCTTTGTTCCGTACCATGAAATAAAAATCTTTGTTCCGTAGCCTGATTTTGACATGTTGTTTTTTCCTCATGTGCCTGCCACTGCGGCAATTTTTTCTTTTGACTGATGGCATTTGGAAAAAATAGTTTTAAAATCTTATGCGGAGGGCAAAAATAGTAATCGGACATCCAAAAAAGAAGTTCAATCTGCCATGGGTGAAGATGCGCCGCCTTTTGAACGATTTCAAGAATTTCCTTTGTTTCATAGGCGGGTGTATGTTCATGTAGACTTGCCACGACGCCGCGTGTTTTCTTCTTTCTTATGCCAATTTCAACAATATTGCCTTTTTGCAGTTTTTCGGCAAGCGAATCCGGCACCCTGTATGTCAAAGTGTTGATGTTGGGTCCTAATTTTTGCGTCAAAAGAATTTCTGCGTACATCAGACCCCGCCATGGCGGTGGTTAAGCAATAAAAGCGACCGAAGGGAGCAACCATGCCGGTAAAAGTATCACAATCGTCCCGTTTACTACACTTGACAAAATTATATAAATAGCATAACATCACAACCTCTTAACAACCATCAATATGCATTTTGACCCATACCAATCAAGAAAACAGCACTACCGGGACATGGTTTTTCAAATACTTAAAGAGCATGAAGAACATGTCATGTCCCTGTTCAATCTTTTCATGAATCTGCGGCGGCCGCATAGGAGCGTCGCTACCATTGAAAGATTTTTG
>CAZZPB010000087.1:0-2761 GCA_964655905.1 uncultured Candidatus Peribacteria bacterium | reverse complement strand
AAACCGTTCCCTACAAATTGCCTCTTTGAAAATCGCAAAATCCGGCTTTCAAATGTCAAATAATTTGTAATTGGTAATTCAATTGAGATAACATCCTACATATGAAACCCTCAGAAATTGCCTTCAGCCTTGTACGGATTCCATTAGATTTTCTGATGACGCTGCTGGCATTCGTGATTGCATGGCGCGTTCGTCTCATTGCCGATTTTATCCCGGGCGTGCAACTACCATTTGATGCAGGCTCCGTTCCATCTTTTTCGATATATCTCCAATTCAGCATCGCCGCAGCAACTTGCCTTACGCTGCTGTTCGCCATCAATAAAAATTATACATTAAAAACTACATTTTCATTGGGCAGAGAAATAAAACAGGTCATCACGACAGCAACGCTTTGGCTTATGGCCATCGTTGTGTATTTTTTCCTCATAAGAACTTTCCCATTTTCCAGGCTTGCCCTGATGTACACGTGGGTACTCACCATGGTTTTTGTCATGAGCGGAAGAGGAATGATCCGCTGGATACAGTATTTTATGTTAAAAGCAGGCATTGGATGCCAACAGTTGCTTTTCATCGGATACAATAAAATTACCGTGCAACTGTGGAATGCTCTACAAAAAGACCACAGTTATCAAATTGCCGGTTATGTTGATGAATTTCGGGGCGATCATCTTGCACAAAACAACAGAAAAGGAGAAAAATTGCCTTTTCTTGGCCAAATTGAGCAACTCGCAAACATTGTCAAACAAAACCGCATCGAGGAAATAATTCAAACAACAACACATTTATCCCAGCAAAAAAATGTCGAAATTCTCAATTTTTGCCGTGAAAATCATCTGGGTTTCAGTTTTGTGCCCAATCTTCTGGAAGTGCAACAAACCAACATTGAAACGGAAACACTTGCCGGCATTCCAGTCATCAAATTGAAGCCGACTCCTTTGGATGGATGGGGAAAAGTCATCAAAAGAATATTTGATATTATTGGATCATTGCTCGGGTTAACAATTCTTTCGCCAATCATGGCAGTTATTACAATTGCCATCAAATACGACTCAAAGGGGACTGTTTTCTTCAAATATCTCGATGACGGCACACGCGTTAAACGGGTAGGAGAGCGCGGAAAGCTTTTTCATTTTTATAAATTCCGCACAATGTACCCAAGCACGCACAATTTACGTTATACTAAACTCGCCCACAAAGACCTTCGCGGGGGCTCGCCGCTGGTGAAAATCAAAGACGACCCGCGCGTGACCGGCATTGGACGTTTTCTGCGCAAAACAAGCCTGGATGAACTGCCGCAGCTGGTAAATGTTTTGAAAGGAGAAATGAGTCTGGTGGGCCCGCGTCCGCATCTGCCTGAAGAGGTGGCAAAATATCAGAAACAACATAAATTCGTACTCACCATCAAGCCGGGAATCACGGGCCTGGCGCAGGTCAGCGGCCGCAGCGACCTGGATTTTGAAGAAGAAGTGCGGCTCGACACCTATTACATCGAGTACTGGTCGCCGTGGATGGATATGAAAGTGCTATTGAAAACAATCCTAATTTTATTGAAAGGGTATAGGGAATAAAAAAATATTAAGTATGTAAAAGATAGCCGAAGGTTGGGTCTTGCGGGTTCCCAACCGAAGGCGTGCGAAGGGGAAAGGGGCCCCGAGACTTGTCGAGGGGTGCCTGGGGGAAACCGTAGGTTGCCCCCAGAACGAGAGTACTGGTCGCCGTGGATGGATATGAAAATATTATTAAAAACATTTTTTCTATTTTTGAAAGGGTATAGGGAATAGTTATGGGGAAATAATCGTCGAAATTTTATAAGAGCAAATCCAATTTACAAAAACAGACGATGGAAAAAACTTTTCAAACAGAGCAAATAAATAGTCTTCATCGCTATTATATTTGGGCTAATAAAATGAGAGAGCATTTTAAAGCAGTATTTTCTCAGCAAGGAGAAGGTACAAAAAGCTTCCAAATAGAATCAATGATGTATATGTCTATATGGTATGGATTGATGTATGTCGTAATAGAAGGATGGCAAGAATTGAAACTGTCAGACAATAAACTCGACAATTTACTCAATGAAGCTGAGAAAGTAGATCTGTTACGCAGATATAGAAATGGAGCATTTCATTACCAAAAAATTTATGATGACGATAGGTTTGAAAAGTTTTTTCAAAAGACTACAACTGTAAATTGGATTTGCTCTTTAAACGAAGAATTTGGTAGATGGTTTCTAGAAAATCCTACAAAAATAAGTTAGCTGAAATTTGTTGCCACATGACCGATATAAAACCAACGCAGATTCATTTCTTTTCAGAAGGCTTTAAAGAAGCCGAATTTCTTGCAAAATTTTCTTATCCAGAAACAATTGCCGCCGCCGCATACGAATTTGACGTTAAAGTCTGGCATGTGCTGAGAGCTTTTCAGCTGCTTAACGAAGAACTCAACAATAAGGCATACATCGAAAAAATCCTTTCAATACACACAAACGACTTACTCGGATTGCTCAATAGTGAGCCAAATAAAGGGCCGTATATAATTTTTTTCAAAAACTACAGAATTTCGTTTGCAGTTGAAGCGTTATTCTTTGAAATCAAAGCTCTGTTGGATTTTTTCGCAATCAAAATAATTGAAAAAGCTCTCAACATGCACTCGGGTCTCCAAACATTCAAGAGTAAAGGCTCTGGGGATGAGTGTGATCCTGGAGCGAGTTTTTTGGATGCTTTAGAAAATAATTCTCCCAAAGAATCGAAGTCGAAAGCGGCGG
>CAZZPB010000086.1:0-8259 GCA_964655905.1 uncultured Candidatus Peribacteria bacterium | reverse complement strand
TTTTTCTTTTTTTCTTCTACAATTGCCTGAAAATCTATGTGTCTATTAGCATCCGCAGTAATTGCTGCTAAAAATTCACAATATTCTGGTGAATCAAAATCAGGATTTACCCATGAAAAGGTGCCATCAGCGGCTATTCCCGCCTCATAAAGCGTTTTGACGTCAGGAGTTAGGTTTCCACCAAGAACTTCAATAACTTTTCTTGTGAAACCTGCGGCCTGTCTTTGACCGCTACGAAAAGCATCCAATATGCCAAGTTCCATATTTTTACCATAGCGATCTTCGAAATAGTCATTTGCAGTATCAATGGCAACAGCTACGGATTTGCGTGCATGAGCTTTTCCATCGACTCCGCCTGGAAGCACCAGGTCTTGATTAGAAGTTCCGTTCGCTTCATCGATACCATCATAGCTCGCGCGTACCATAACATAGCGACATGCATCTCTCAAATTAACAATGGGTTCATTAGATTCCACTACCGGAACTTGTCTATATCCATGGTCATCACCCTCCGGTAAGCCGGTTGAATCGAGGATCGGTCTTACAATCGGTTCATCATGAAAACCTTCTGGTGTATCAGAAAAAATTTTAGACATAATTTATACGATTAAAAAATTAGGGCCTCATTATAAGCATCAAATGGCTTCTTGTCAAGCCTGTGTCAATAGTTTCCCAAAACAGCAAGTAAAGTAATGTTTTAAGAAGTCTTGAATTTTCTACAGGGAAGCGTAGAATTATTGCCAATTTACTAAAATATTGTTTTATATGCAATCTGTTCTGGAAGAAAATTTTAGCAGGTTGAAAGAGAAAGTTTTGGAAAAAAGACCTGTTTTAAGGGAAATTCTCCACAAAAGAGGAACAAAAAAACTCTATGATTATGCCAAGGATTATATTGACGTTAATTTAAATCCGCCAATTAAAAAGCGCCAGGACGAATTTCTGCATACTTTTCGCAAAGAAGTAGCTTCACGTCTTGGCGAAGAGGTTGCCCAGTCGGCCGTTCTTCAGCTTGAAAAACATTATTTTGTTTCAACGGCGGATCATCATGGACCTCTTTGTCATCCATTTTTTATAACTTCAAATCTATTAACAGCCGCTCCATACGTTGAGTCGGAAGATCCTTTTTTCAATAATGTCATAGTTTTAGCGTGCGCCAATGTATCTCTTAATAATTCATCTTTTCCTCGGGGTTTGCTGTTTCACAGCCATCATGAAGGCAAAATACAATTAAACCGTCTACCCTTTTTCCCGGCAGCGGATCGTTTGTGTCCCGTATTCAATTATCGCGCCTATACCACCGACGACATCAATCGGGCTAAAAATTCTTTATATAGCATGGTAAAAAAAGGAGAAATTACCTCAAGAGAAGTTGAGATAATACAGACGCTGTTGGACGAAATTTATCTCAAGCCGGACCATATTAATTCTCCAAATTTTTCTGATCAGATTACCAAAACAAATTTTGATTTGTGGAAACGTTTTTTTCATTCCAGTAAAATTGTCCCTCCCAATCTTGTTTATCTCGAACAGGAAAGTCTGGTAGGACGTCTGCTCATTGATCACCATCTGTATAGTGATACTTCTATTCATCATATTCTTTTTGATCCCAGCTATCATAGTCATATCACTCTCTATTTTGAAGGAATCCAGGGAGCTTTTTCGCAGGAACAACAATGGGGAACCTACTTTTTTTGGGCTTTGCCAAAAGGTCAAAAATACCGTTTGCAACTATGGAAAGACGGCAATTTTCTTGTTTCTTCAGATCGTTCCTATCGTCTTGAATTAACTCCCGATAATGTTAAGAAGGCTTTGGAAAATAAAGAAATTATACCGAATATGAAGTTATGTTATATGATTCTTGCTTTTTACTATGGATTGAAATGTTTGGGCGGTTTTAGCCAGATAAATTATTTAACTTTCATGAAAAATGCCTACATTAAAATGCAGGCGGATCAGGGGAATTATCGCAGCATTGAAGTATGCGCAAGGGCGCAGACAAAAGAAATGGGCGGTGATTATACCCTTGCATTTTTAAAAGGTTCAAATGGTGAAGTGCTTCCAGCGTCGGGCTTGGATCTTATTCTTTATGGACATGAAAATACATGGAAAATTTTTGTAGAAGGATCAAAAGAGATAACTTTAGATGAAGCCGTGAGCACTCTTTTGCCGGAATTTTACCGTATTCTTTATGCTGAAACTGAACGTGAAGCCGATCTTGCCGCTATTTCCACTGACGCAATCATTAAACTGTTGCAGCTTGATAAGAAAATTAAACCCTGTGCCGCCATTTAAAGATTCGCAACATCACTTTTTATCCGGCGGGATGCTGTAATAGTCAAACAGGTATTCCATGATGTCGTGCAAAAGGACGCCGGCGGTGGCGTCGGCCCATTCTACGGTGCGGGGATGGTCGAGTTTCGCGAGAATGACAAATTTTGGATTATCGATCGGGGCAAACCCAAGAACTGTTGTAATGGTTGTTCCCACGCCGCTCAGCGCCTTGCCGCCGCGATATGTCTGGGCTGTTCCGGTTTTCGCGCCAAAATAGTGGCGCGGCAGACGCATGCGTCCGTAGCTGTCGCCATTTTCAACATTGTTTACCAGCATGGCGGTAACCAGATTGGCGGTTTGTTCAGAGACTACCCGTTGAACTGAAGTCTGATCGGTTGGCACGGTTTTTTTGTTTTTTTGATTGATGCTTTCAACAATGTGCGGCTGCATCAAGACGCCTTTATTTGCGATTACGCTGTAAGCCGCCACCATCTGCAAGGGTGTGACTGTTATACCCTGGCCAAAAGCGTGCGTGGCTAATTCACTGTCGGTCCATTTTTCAAATGGCCCAATTTTTCCGCTGCTTTCATTGTCAAATTCAATTTCAGTGCGTTCGTTAAAGCCAAATTTCAGAATGTAATTGTAGAAAAGATTGCGGCCCATTTTTTGCGCGACCTGCGCTATGCCGGTATTACAGGAATTCTGAATCACCCAGGCCATATTTACGCGGCCCGTGCATTTGGTGGAAACATTTCTGATTTCATAGTCATATTTTTTTGTGGATGGATTCCAATCCAGCTGTAAAAATCCCGGGTCGGTAAAGCTTGTGGATGGCTTTACGTCACCGTCATCAAGGGCGCTGGCCATGGTAACAATTTTGAAAATCGATCCCGGTTCATAATTCTGGGCAACGACCTTATTTTGGTATGCTTCCGCGCCAAAAGTGTTCTTATATTTTTTATAAATTACAGTGCCGTCGGCAAGAGTCTCCTTAAAAATTTTAATGCGGTCAAGCGTGAGAATATTTCTGTAGAACCAGAATGTATTTTCTTCATTTTGAATTGGAACGAGCGCCGCGATTTCTTCAGGCTTAAGATGAATTGGGTCCTTTTCAAAAACGGAACTATAGCTGTTTGGATCAAATGTTGGATAGTTGGCCATGGCAATGATTCTGCCGGTTTTTGGCTCCAAAACAATCACCTGGCCATTATCGGCGCGGTAATCGGCGACGGCCTTTGCAAGCTTTTTTTCTACGGTCATTTGAATGGAGCGGTCTATCGTAAGGATAATATCCTGGCCGTCAACGGCGGGCTGTATAATGCTGTCTCCCACTGTGATTTGGCGGCCAATGCTGTCTTTTTGCGTCTGAAAGACCCCCTTTTTCCCCTGCAGCTGCGTGTTAAATTTGCTCTCAATGCCATATTGGCCAATGCCGGTAGCCGTCACAAAACCAAGAATATTGGAGGCAAGCGTTTTTTCCGGATAATAACGGTAATATTCTTCTTTCAAACCCAGGCCAAGGAAAATTTTGTTTTTGTCCTGCGCAATCAGCTCTTTTATTTTAACTGAAGTTGTGGTGTTGAGTTTGCGTTTTAGAACAACATAACGGTTTAATCCTTTCAGAATATTTTCAAGTTCCAGGGGTGACAATTCAAGAAAAGGCGCAAGAGCCAGAGCTGTATTTGCACGGTCTGTTATCTGCACAGGGTATGCAAGAAGTTCTTTTTCAGTTGTTTCTATGCCGGCGAGATGAAGATTATTTATGCCGGCCAGCGTGTCTTTGCCAAGTTCGTTGCTTAAAAGAATTTTCTGGCGCACGTTTTGACTTATTTTCTCCAACAAATCTTCAGAGAACTGTTTAAAAAGTTCTTCATCGGTTAAAGCCTTGATTTTGCTTTGATCTGCAGTTGTTTTTGCTTTAGCTATTTCCGTTTTTATTCTTTCCCTGTCCTGTTTCTTGGCTTCTTCGGGATCAAAAATAATTGGCGCGATTCTTTCTACAAGCAGTTTTTTGTTTTCAATAAGCGTCGGGTCCGCATAAAGAAGATCTAAAATTGTATTTGTCGCGACTCTTACGAGTTCTTTTGACGCATAATCCTTGATAAAAATTTCTCCCCGGCGCGCAGGCAACTCCAAATAGCCAAAATGTTCTTTTGCGGCTACCTGTTCATAAAAATCATGTTTTATAACCTGTAAATAAAAAAGGCGCGCAATAATGGCCGTTGCAAGAAAAACCATAAACCCTATGAGAAATTTAATGCGGTTTCCCGGCCTGTCGTCTGGATTTTTGCGTTTTTTCCCTCCCATTTTTTTTGATTATAATGTGGTTTTTAGTATACTACACTGCGTATATGCACAAAACGGTTCTTTCCAATCAGCTTCGGGTTGTAACAAAACGGCTTGCCAATACCAAATCCGTGACGGTTTTAATTCTGGTTGGCGCGGGTTCCCGCTACGAAATAAAAAAACTCAATGGCATTTCCCATTTTTTGGAGCATATGTTTTTTAAGGGCGCGAAAAAGTATAAAAATACCAAAGAAGTTTCGGAAGCTATTGACGGCGTCGGGGGTGATTTTAACGCTTTCACCGGCAAAGAATATGCAGGCTACTATGTCAAAGTTGCTGATCAGCATGCGCCTTTGGCCTTGGACGTGCTTGCGGATATGCTGCTTCATTCAAAATTTGAATCCGCCGAAATTGACAAGGAGCGCGGCGTAATCATGGAAGAATACAACATGTACCAGGATACGCCGATGTATCAGATCGGCTGGGATTTTGAAAAGCTAATTTATGGAGATCAGCCCCTTGGCTGGGATCAGGTCGGGACGAAAGAAGTCATTCACGGCGTAAAGCAGGAAGATTTTTTGCGATATAAAAAAGAGCTTTATACAGCGGAAAATACCGTTATTTCCGTTGCCGGCAATGTTGACCATGAAGAAGTTTTAAAACAAATCAATCAACTTTTTGTTTTTGATGGCTCTCAAAAAGCCTACAATTTTATACCATGTGAAAAACTTGTCGCGGCAAAACAACTATTTTTGCGCAACAAAAAAACAGAACAGGCTCACGTTATTGTAGGCTTTCATGGATATCCTGAACAGCATCCGCATCATTATGCCGCGAAGCTTTTGGCGATAGTGCTGGGCGGCAACATGAGTTCGCGCATGTTTTTGTCCGTTCGCGAGAAGCAGGGACTGGCTTATTACATCAATACGACAACAGATGATTATACTGACACGGGAACATTTTCCACGAACGCCGGAGTGTCACTGGAGCGCACTGATCAGGCAATTTCGGCTATTGTTGCCGAATATAAAAAAGTTTTGGATGCACCGGTGCCGGATTTGGAACTCAAAAAAGCAAAAGAATTTTTGAAGGGAAAAATGGTTTTGCGCCTGGAAGATTCGGAGGAATACGCCCACATGCTTGGAAAATTTGAATTATTGTACGGCAAAGTCCACACTCCGGAAGAAATCATGAAAAAAGTGGATGCCGTTACGGTTGCCGATCTGCAGCATGTGGCACGGGAACTTTTTGTGGAAAAAGCCCTGCGCTTGGCCATTATTGGGCCGTACGAAGACGAAGAACGCTTTGTGAAGCTGCTACGGTTTTAGCGTTAGCTTGGTGCGCAGTATTTCTCCAATCAAAACTTCCTTTTTTAAAAACACCGATATTATTTCTTTTTGCTGATTTTATCAAATCAGGAATTAGATCAAAAATTTCCTCAAGGGAATCAGCCATGATAATAGAATTGCCCAATTCCCTGAAAGTTGCGCAGAAGCCTTTTTCTTTGCCTTCTGAAATATTTTCAATGGTAATTGTTAATTTTTTTGCGATAACTTTTTTCATAGCAAGTGTGATATAATGACTCTTTTGAGCTGTTTAATATAAATTCTCCGTTCAACGTGCCTGTTGTGGACTGGTATAATTGTAGCTCTTTCACCAGTTTTAGTAGAGCCCATCTCAAAAATTCATTCTGGCACAAAAATATGAAATTTTGGCTGCAATTCTTTCAGAACTCGTCGAAATACTCTCGGTATTCCTCCTCATTCTTCAAGCATTTCGCTCAAAATTTCATTATTTTTGTCGCAAAAGCGATTTTTGACATGGGCTCTAAAAATAAAATGGCTTCCTTTAGTTCTTTCAAGTCTATAGCCAAAGTGGCCAAGCAAAGAAATAACTTCGTTTATACGTATTGTTGCAGGCTCTTTTAAAACTTTTTTGATGATTTTTTTGATTCCCATACGCTTTTTGTTATACTTTGCGTGGTCATTAAAACCTGTGGACATTAAAAAAACTTAAATTTTTTATGAATTTTAAAGGAGTTAAAGAAAAAACGCTGGTTCTGGTAAAACCTGACGCGCTCCAAAGAGGGCTTGTCGGTGAGGTTATTGTTCGTTTTGAACGGAAAGGATTGAAACTTATCGGACTCAAAATGATGACTTTGGATGAAGCGCTGCTGCGTGAGCATTACGCGCATATTGCCGATAAACCGTTTTTCCCTGGAGTTAGTAAATTTATGCGCAGTTCACCGGTTATTGTTATGTGCTGGGAAGGTTTGGAAGTCATACAGGCGGTGCGTCTGCTTTGCGGAATAACAAAATCAAGGTCCGCTGAAGCCGGTTCAATCCGCGGGGATCTGGCCATGAGTGTGGCCTGCAACGTTGTCCACGCTTCCGATTCCGTTGAAACGGCCATGAAAGAGGTCCCGCGCTTTTTTAAACCTGATGAGCTTTTTAAATACACAAAATCAGAATATGAACATGTATACACTGAGGACGAACTGGCATAAGCATTATATATGATCACGCCATTTTTTTGAATAATGGGCACATGCTAAAAATGACCAATGATCAAGCACCAAATTCCAAACAAATTTAAAGTCCGCATTTCATGCCAATATTGAAACTTGCTTATGAAAAGCGTCTTTTGGGTGCGGAAGAAACTCCCCAGGAGATTTTTGAACGCGTGCGCGGCGAGTATGCTTTTTTGCTGGAAACGAACAACGCAAACATGAAAGGATTGTATAAAAATGAAAGATACAGCTACATCGGCTATGACCCTTTTTTGATTGCGGAAAGCCGTAACAAAGTAACCAGTTTACGTCATAGGAGCGTTTTGAAAAATGGAAAAACCGTTTTCAGAGTCAAGAAAACAGTTAAAGAAAAGAGTTTAAAAGTTTTGAAAAACACTTTTGAAAAATTTAAATTCAACGGAAAGACGCCGGTGCCTTTTGCGGCTGGCGCATGCGGATTTTTTAGTTATGATTTTGGAACAACACTCATGGAGGTTCAACAAAAAGTCAACAATGATACACATCTTCCTGATTACATTTTTTGTTTTGCGGACAAGATTATTGCTTTTGATCACCATAAAGGGATTTTGTATTTGTTTGGTTTGGGAAAATCAAACGCTGAAGCCAAAAAACGGGTTGCGGAAATCAAAGCAGATATTAAAAATCCGAAATCAAGCAAAAAAACTCAATCCCTGCAACATGGTAAAATGGCTTATTTACGGTCAAATTTGAATTTTTCCCAATATCAAAAGAAAATTTCAAAAATCCAGCAATTATTGCGACAGGGTGAAACTTATCAGGTCAATTTTTCCCAACGTTTTTCTACACAATGCGACATGGATCCGTGGCTTATTTATAAAAGATCCTGCGAAGTAAATCCCGCATCGTTCAGCTGTTATTTTGAATTTCCCGATTTTCAGATTATCAGCGCTTCACCGGAATTATTTTTCCGTAAACATGGTAAAAACGTTGAGACGTGGCCGATAAAAGGCACTGTGCCGCGCGGTCAAAATGCTGCGCGGGATGCCGCGCAGATACGGAAACTTTTGGCTTCAGAAAAGGATAAAGCTGAACTGGCAATGATTGTTGACCTGGAGCGCAATGATTTGGGAAAAGTTTGTAGTTCAGGCAGTGTGCGGGTTTTGAAAAATCGCGAAATTTTGGCGCTTGCCCATGTGATCCATTCAGTGGCC
>CAZZPB010000085.1:0-10000 GCA_964655905.1 uncultured Candidatus Peribacteria bacterium | reverse complement strand
ATCCGCTGATTGCGCTGTAATAAGGCAAAAGAGCACGCAGTCCGCCCAGCGACGAAATAAAAAATAAAATAATAAAAATAATAAAAAAACCAATACCTAGCAGCCACTGATATTTTTTGCGCCGGTGCTTTCGGGGTTGGTTTTGGCCAAGTTTCACTTTCAATTTTGAAAAAAACTTACCATAGAAAATCATAGGTAAGGGCATTATACTCTATGATAGACATGGATAAAACAAATGTTCTTACTTAATTAAAATATTTTTCAAACAAAGCAATTTTTTTTCTATATTATGGCAAGTAATGCAACATCGGGACGGATTCTGGCAAAATTGCTAAATGAGTCGCAACAATATTGGGCGGAAACACTTGCTGAAAAAGTGCTGGAGGCCTTTCCGGGTCAAGAAGTTTACACCTGTGCGGCCGGCATTAGCCCATCCGGCGTTGTGCATTTTGGAAATTTTCGCGATGTAATTACATCATTTGCCGTGCTCAAAGCGCTTGGGAAAAAAGGCAAAAAAGCCCGTTTACTTTTTTCCTGGGACGATTACGACAGGTTCCGAAAAGTCCCGGTGGGAATGGATCCTTCTTTTATCCGATATATCGGAATGCCCCTAACATCAATACCTGATCCGGAAGGTGAATATCCATCCTATGCGCGGCGGTTTGAGACAGAATTTGAAGAAGCGATGAAAAATCTCAATATTGAACTGGTTTATCGCTATCAGACAAAAGAATACACATCTGGACATTATGATGAGCAAATTTTTTCCTGCCTGCAGCGTCGCGACGAAATTGCCCAAATTCTGCTGGGTTTAATGTCGGATAAAGGCAAGGACGAGAAACAGATTGATGAAAAACAATATCGCGCAAACTATTATCCAATATCCATTTACTCACGTTTTAGCGGTAAAGATAATGTCGAAATTCTGGAATACGACGGCGGGACAAAAGTAACATATAAATGTTTGGATAGCGGCAAAACAGAAACTGTGGATCTTTCCAAAGAACACATTGCGAAACTTGCGTGGAAAATCGACTGGGCAATGCGTTGGAAAGCTGAAGGTGTTACTTTTGAACCCGGGGGCCATGACCATGCTTCACCAGGTGGAAGTTACGACGCCTCAAGTATTTTTTGCGAAAAACTTTTTGGACGCCAGGGGCCAATTTTTGTTGGTTATGAATTTATCGGTATTCGGGGTTTAGGTTCAAAAATGTCAGGCTCAAAAGGCAATGCCGTTTCACCGGCAAAACTTTTGGAAGTATACGAGCCTCAACTCTTAAAATGGCTTTACCTTAACAAAACGCCGCATCAAAAATTTCAACTTGCTTTCGACAGTGAAATTAATCGCCAGTATGAAGAATTTGATCGCGAATGCAAAGCTTATGTTGAAGACAAACTCACACCTGTATCAAAAACCGCTTTGGAACTCAGTTTTAATAATCTCAAAAAAGAACTTGACCCAAAGGCAATCCCGTTCCGTCACGCCGTGGCTTTTGGCCAAATTGTCCAATGGAATGAAGAAAATGTGATGGAAATTTTGAAAGGAATGGATATGAATTACGACAGACTGTCCGTGTCTGTTCGGCTCAAAAAAGCGCGAAGCTGGCTGGAAACATATAATCCACAGGATATCATCAAGCTTCGTGATGAGGTAAATAAAGAGTATCTTTCGACCATGAACGAACAGGCTGTCAATTATGTGAAAAATCTCCGCAGGGAGCTCGCGAAAGGTGTACAAACCATCTACGAACTTGAATTGCTGGTCTACGGCATACCAAAAGATACCGCTTTGAGCGACAAGGAAAACAGCCCCCGTCAGCGTGCTTTCTTTAAAGATGTTTACAACCTTTTGATCGGAGCCGACACTGGCCCGCGGCTGGCCACTTTTTTATGGGCCGTGGAGCGTAAAAAAGTGTTGGAATTGTTGAATGTTTAAACCGTAGGGGCCGCAGATCTGCGGCCCCTACGGTTTAATTTAATCCTCCATTATCTGGGCATATTCTTGTGCTTTCCTCCCCTTTTCAATTCCCAAAAACTTCATCTGCGACTTTCTTCTGGGGGCAACCTACGGTTTCCCCCAGGTATCCCCGCTTTCGCGGGGGCCCCCTTCCCCTTCGGCGCTACACAGCGGGAACCCACGAGACCCGCTGCTCCGCTTAATTCAACGTCGCATATTCGTCTAACTTCCTCCCCTTTTCAATTCCCAAAAACTTCATCTGTTCTTTCTTGAAGGCGAGTTCGATGTGGCCGGTGGGCCCATTGCGGTGCTTTCGGATAAAAATGTCGGTGACGCCTGGCCTTTGGCTGTCTTCCTCGTAATAATCTTCACGGTAAATCATCATGACGACATCGGCGTCCTGTTCTATGGCACCGGATTCGCGCAGATCGGAAAGCTGGGGAATTTTGCTCGGTCGCAGTTCAACTGCGCGTGACAACTGCGATAAAGCCAAAATCGGGATGTGCAGCTCACGGGCAAGCCCTTTAAGGGAGCGCGATATTTCAGAAATTTCCTGCACCCGGTTCGTCATATTTGAACCGTTTTTTGCGGCGCTCATAAGCTGCAGATAGTCAACGATAAGAAAATCAAGACCGTGTTCCATCTGAAGACGGCGCGCTTTCGCGCGCAACTCTGAAATCGAGTTTCCAACGGAATCATCAATGTAAATTTTCATGGCATAGAGCTCATCCATAACGCCTCCAATACGCATGAAATCAGCCTCCGTCAGCTTGCCGGTGCGCAATTTCCAGGAATCAACGGAAAGCAAAGAGCAGAACATCCTTTCCACAAGCTGCTCTTTTGACATTTCCAAAGAAATTATGCCGCATGAATAGTGTTTTTTAGCGATATTTTGAGCGATATTTAAAGCAAGAGCCGTTTTCCCCATGGAAGGCCTTGCGGCCAAAACAACCAGATCGGACGGCTGTAAGCCGGACAGCAGATTGTCCAAATCATGAAAACCGGTTGGAATGCCGCGATATTTATCTTTGGTGGCGGGATCGTGGAGCTCCGTAATTTTGTCGTACGTTTGATTTAAAATATCCTTGATGTGGACAAAACGGTCCTGCAGAAAAGTCTGCGAAACGTTAAACAACGATTTTTCCGCTTCCTCCAGCAGATTTTCCAGCTGTTCCGCCTGGTTATAGCCCAGGCCGGTGATTGTATTGCCGGCGTTGATGAGTTTGCGCAGCGTCGCCTTGTTTTTTATGATCATGGCATACTGGAAAACATGCGTCGCCGTAGGCACTTCATTGGCCAGCGTGGCAAGATAAGTCCCCCCGCCAATCAGGTCCAGCTGTTTCCGGTCTTCCAAAAGACTCGTTGTTGTGAGCAGATCAATGGGCGTCCGCCTTTCAAAAAGATCAAAAATGGCCCTGTAAATAAAAGCATGACTCTCATGATAAAAATCTTCCGGACGCAAAAAGTCCGCGACCTTTGAAATGGCTTCCTTGTCAATCAGAAGGCTGCCAAGCGTGGAACGTTCAGCGTCAAGACTGTTTGGCGGGACTTTTAATATGTCTTCATTACCCATAACTAATATTTAATATATTTTTTAGGTTTTGTTCATAATATTTTGCTTTGCCATCTTACCTGTTTCAGGTTTTTTTTAAAGTTTTTTCATTTTTGGATGAGACAATCAGCTTAAAGCCTAAAATATGATACAAAGTCATGAAAAAAACAGACAATCAAGTCAAAAACAATAAAGCTCTTGGCAACCTGGGCGAAAAACTTGCGTTACATTATCTCCTGAAAAAAGATTATAAACACATAGCAAGCAATTACCAGGGACACTGGTGTGAATTGGATCTTATCATGGAAAAAGACCAAAGATTTATTTTTGTTGAGGTAAAAACGAGGCAAAACACCAGTTTTGGTCCAGGGGAAGAGGCGGTAGATCACCATAAAAAAAGAAAACTGCTGCGCGCAATTCACCAATTTATAGGGAATAATATTTTGATAAATAAGTCAACCATGCTTTGTGAATCAGCAAAAAGCGAAGCGGCGGGTCTCGTCCCGCCGCAGCGGGATCGCGCCATGGCGGTGATGGGTTCCCGCCGCGAAGCGTGCGAAGGGAAAGGGGGTCCCCGCGAAAGCGGCGATATTTGGGGGAAAACCCTGGTTTTCCCCCAAATAATCGATTGGCAACTTGATCTTGTCAGTATTGAATTTATTGGTTTTCGCACGGCAAATATCAGACATTTCGAAAATATCCTTGGAGAAGGATAAGAAAATTCATAAAAAATTTAGAATGCGTTCATAAAAACGGTTTATGATAAAAAATCCAATAGACGAGCCCCCGCGAAAGCGGGTGGCTTTGTTAAGAAATTAACGCCCCGCCGAAGCCCCCGCGAAAGCGGGGGCGAAGGCGGGGCAACCTAATTATACGGACAGGTCGAGACCTGCCCCCTACCTTAAATGTATGGCTGTCAAAGTTTTTTCATGTTTGGCCCAGGGCCTGGAAGGGAAATTAGTCGAAGTGGAAGCCGATATTTTGCGCGGAATGCCGGAATTTTCCATTGTGGGCTTGGGTGACGTGGCCGTTCAGGAAGCAAAAAAAAGAATCCGTTCCGCCATAAAAAATAGCGGAACCGCGTATCCGCAACAGAAAAAAATCATCAATCTTGCGCCGGCGGATGTAAGAAAACATGGGCCTCAATTTGATCTTCCAATGGCCGTTGCCATTATAGCGGCTTCGGATCAGCTGAAAATTCAAAATCTCGAAAACACCCTGCTGATGGGTGAATTGGCCCTTGACGGCTCTGTTAGGCCGACAAATGGAATATTGACAATAGCGTTTTTTGCAAAGAAAAACGGGTGGAAAAAAATTATTATTCCCGCATACAATTATAATGAAGCGGCGCTGGTCAGGGGAGTAGAAATTATTCCAATAGCAAACCTTCGGGAGCTGATTGATTATGTTAACAACGGTATATTTCCTCAAAATGAGATATATAAAAAAACAAATATTTCATTAAATCAACAGGTTTTGCCGACCCGCAATAATTATGTGGATTTTTCTGATATTCACGGCCAGGTGCAGGGGAAAAGAGCTTTGGAAATTTCCGCGGCGGGGAAGCACAACCTTATTTTTTATGGTCCGCCCGGTGTTGGAAAAACCCTTCTTGCAAAAGCCCTACCTGGCATTTTGCCTCCTTTGGGAGAAGAAGAACGTTTTGAAGTTATGCAAATTTATTCTTTGGCCGGATTGTTAAAGCCGGAACACATTTATAATTTTACAAGACCTTTTCGCCAGATTCATCACAGCAGCTCGATGGTAGCGTTGATTGGCGGCGGTTCCAACATTCATCCTGGAGAAATTTCGCTGGCACATAATGGCGTTATGTTTCTTGATGAGATTGCCGAATTCCCCCGTACCCATCTGGAAGCCATGCGCCAGCCACTGGAAGAAAAAGAGATCTACATTTCCCGCAGCGCCGGCACCATACGGTATCCTGCCAATTTTACCCTTGTCGCGGCGATGAACCCGTGCCCCTGCGGTTTTTTCGGTGATTCTAAAAAAGAATGCAAATGCACCAATCAACAAATTTTGAAATATCATAAAAAAATTTCAGGCCCTATTCTGGATCGTTTTGACCTCAGCATCATTATTCCGCGTCAGGAGCTGAAGGTTTTTCTTGAGACGGAGAAGGAAGATTCAGCCGCAGTCTGCAAAAGAGTCAGTGAAATACTAAAACGGCAACAAAAAAGATTTCAAAATACCGCGACACATTCAAATGGCTGCATGAAGCCTTCAGAAATCAAAAAACATTGCCCGTTAACAAAAGAAAATCATCAATTCATGCTTGATGCCGGCCAAAAACTGCTCCTTTCCGCAAGGGCATATCACAGCATTCTTCGCGTAAGCAGAACCATCGCCGACATCAATCAGCACGATGACATTCAAATGGAAGATTTGGCGGAGGCGCTCCAGTATAGGCCGCAGCAAAGTTTGGATTTTAATTGACGATAATGTCTTCTTTATTTTAACAAAAAGCCTCCGAACGGGTCTCGTGGGTTCCCGTGAGGAGGCTACGAAGGGGAAGGGGGCCCCCGCGAAAGCGGGGATACCTGGGGGAAACCGTAGGTTGCCCCCAGAAAGAAGAAGATTTGGCGGAGGCGCTGCAGTATAGGCCGCAGCAAAGTTTGTAGGGGGAGCAAAATATTGCATCTGAAAGGCAAAATTTTATTTAACAACAATATAACCATATACCGATTTATCGAAAACAAATTAATCAAACAATCCAAAAAATTTCGTGGCAAATACCGTATTGCGTTCAAAATAAATTATTTACTGATCCCAATATTTCCATCTGTCAACGTTTTGCCTATCACGCTAACAATATTTCCCTTTATCGGATAATCATTATTGAAAGTCATGGCATCACCTGCCGTATTGGTTATTTTTATTGATTCCTTGTCTGCAAAAAGCAGACGAATGCGGTCCCCGACATGGGCCTGTTCCGAAAGAGTTCCTTTTACCTGAAGCCATATTTCTTTATTTTTGGGGATTTTTATCAGAAGATCCTTAAAAGCGCCCTTGCCCTCAAAGAAAGCAGCTTCCTGCAGCATCACATTTCCCGAATATAATTGAAGGTTTTTAAGATCATAGGACTGCGAAAATTGATCCATATTCAAAATTATTTCCTTCAGAAAAATATCTTCCGGAGCCACAATCCTGAATTTCATGAATGATATACCATGATCGCCCCTAAAAGCATAATTATTTGAAGTATTTTGAGACACGACAGCGGCGGGCGCGTTTTCAACAATGACATTTTCTTTGGCCGCCGCCCTTAATGGTGTTTGTGCCTGTAAAAACATTGTGGGAATCAGGGCTTTTACGTTCCTCAAATCAAAAAATTCAAAAAACATGGTAGCGCTGACAAATGCCAAAATAACCCCCAGGCACATCATACTGACATCACACCAGATGGATTTTGTTAAAAAAGGTTCCCGCAATTGAAATAAGCGTGTTTTGTACATATTTTGTGTTGATTTTTGTTTTTTTATCCGACCATTATAGCACTTTTGCGATATTTCTAAAAGAGCTACAATGTCGGAGCTTTTAATTGTTCCGATGCTGCAAAAATTTATTGTTGAAGGGCAAAAAAAACATAATGGTGTTATAAAAGTCAGCGGAGCCAAGAATGCCGCTTTGCCCATTCTTTGCGCGGCGCTTTTGGGCGACGGGCCTTCGGAAATCAGTAATGTTCCGGATATTGCCGATATTCATACTCTTTTGAAAATTTTTGGTGATTTTCATGTAAAAACAAGTTATGGCGATCATAAAGTTGTGATTGATCCGGCGCGTATCGCCTTCGAAAAACCCGACAATGATCTGTTTTGCCGCATGCGCGCGGCCATTCTTTTACTGGGTCCGCTGATTCAAAAATTCAAGGAGATCCAGTTGCCGTTTCCGGGCGGATGCGTTCTGGGGAAAAGATCAATTTTTGCCCATACTTACGGACTAAAAGCCATGGGAGTGGAAGTTTTGGATGAATTGGAGACGATTCATGTGCGCCGTAAAAAACTTCGTCCCGCGCGGATTATCATGCCTGAATTTAGTGTTACTGCTACAGAAAATCTTATCATGGCGGCGACCTTGATACCTGGAATTACCGAAATAAAACTCGCCGCCGCGGAGCCTCATGTGCAGGATCTTTGCCATTTTCTTCAAAAAATGGGCGCTGAAATACAGGGAATTGGCACGCATCATCTTATAATTGAAGGGGTAAAATCCCTCCACGGCGCGCGCCATACAATTACAGGCGATTACCTGGAGGCGGGAACATTTGCCATCGCCGGGCTGATCACAAAAGGTGAAGTAACCATTCAGGGTATTGCAACAGATCAGCTGGATAGTTTTTGGCAGAAACTTAATGAAATTGGAGCGCGATTTGCCGTGAAAGAAAAGGAAATTACCGTCTTTCCAACTGCCGGATTTCGTGCCGTTGATATGCTTAAAACAGCCGTTTATCCTGGTTTTCCTACCGATCTGCAGGCCCCTTTTGCGATTTTAATGACACAGGCCGACGGTCAAAGTAAAGTTTTTGAAACTCTTTTTGATGGACGTTTGAATTACCTTGCTGAACTGGAAAAAATGAAAGCAGACATTGAAATTCTTAATCCCCATCAGGCCATCATTAAAGGCCCAACGACGCTGCGCGGCGTCCCAATCGCAAGTTGTGATATCCGCGCCGGCGCGGCCATGGTTTTGGCAGCCCTATGCGCTCAGGGAAAAACGGATATATCCAACATAAAATATATTGACCGCGGCTATGAAAAGCTGGACCTGAAATTGCGAAGGCTTGGGGCTGCGATAAAACGCATGGAAATGTGATCATAAAAGAATTCAGAAAAAATAAATTATTTCCCCCTAGATCTCATTTCCATATTTTTCCCGTCGCTCGTAACCTCCACGGTTCCATCCAAATCGGTTCTGAAAAAGGTTATTTTTCTTTCCTGAAGGCGCTGGATAGTGCCGGGATGCGGATGATGAAATTTGTTATCCACTCCGCATGAAACGGCGGCATATTTTGGCCGCAGGCGGTCCAGAAAAGGTGCTGTAGTGCTCGTATGGCTGCCGTGGTGGCCAACTTTTAAAAAATCAGCTCTTAAATCCAGACCGGCCCGGATTAATTCATTTTCTTTTTCCATTTCCATGTCGCCGGAAAAATAAAAGACATTTTCCCCATAAATAAGACGAAAAACAATCATACTGCAATGAATATTCACACATGATTGTCCCTGCATTGAATTGAAAGGAAACAGCATGTCAATTATGGATGTGCCTAGCTGAAAATCATCCTTGCCTGTAGCGAAAATCACCGGAATTTTCCTTTGATAAATTTCTTCCAAAAAAGCGGCATAACCTGGAGATTTATATTCGACACCGGTCATCAGCACATTTTTAACCTGATAGCGTTTTAGGACTTCAACAAGCCCATTTACGTGGTCCGCGTGCGGATGGGTCAAAATAACCATATCAATGGTTTTTTCGTAAAAAGGCATAGCCCTGGAAAGCTCACTTATAACTTTGTCGTCAGGTCCGCCATCAACAAGAATACGCTCATTTGTCGGCAGCGTAATTAAAATGGCATCCCCCTGGCCAATATCCATGACGTGGACATGCAATTTGCCATCCGGCAGGGTTCGCAGGCAAACGGCAAGCAAAATAATTAGTAGAATACAGCCAAAATAAAGCCATTTCAAAAACTTCCGCATGCTTTAGAGCATACTGGGGCTTTTTAAACGGAAGTTAAATTATTTCTTTATTTTTGATCTTCTGGCATAAAGCCAGTTAATTCGAGGTTATTTTTTAATCTGGTCTTTGAAATTGCGGTACATGGAAGCTAGAGCCAGCATCAGTGTACCCCATGGATAAGAGCTGTTTTGTTGCAACATCCAGCTCTTCCAGTCTGTACTTATTGCCATTTTCATGAAGTGCTGCATAAACAATACCTTGTCCATCTACCACTGCAATAATATTATTATTTACGGCAAAGCTTTTTGGAGCCGGCTCTTTTAACCCACGACTTCTGTATTCTGCTTGAGTGGCTGGCTCTTTTGTTTTAAAAGCAATATTTAATGTTGATACTTCTGTAAAAACATGAGGTACATTTTGTACTTCATGATGTTCATGGGAGCTTGGACTTTGCATATTTTAGTGTTAAGAAATCCCGTCATTATAGTGATCTTCGGCCGTGGTTTATAAACCACAAACTGGCGGAGGGCTTTTTTGTTATGGCGTGCAACTCCCTGTACTCCCTCCTTTTTTAACCCAATCTGCTCTTTTTCATCCCTTTTTTCCTTCTTTGAAGCCACTTTCCCGCCACACCGGAACCCAACAGCAATAAAATAAGCTCCGGGCCGGTTTCCGGCAATATGAAATCCGCTGTGACGCCCGCGCTTTCATTGCCTGTTTTGTCTTTTGCCGTCAATTTAAAGAAATATTTCACGCCTGGGATAATATTGGTAACATCAAAACTCGTTGCCGTGGGC
>CAZZPB010000084.1:0-4423 GCA_964655905.1 uncultured Candidatus Peribacteria bacterium | reverse complement strand
AACAATCCAGGAAGAGCAGGTTATGCTGCTCTTCAATCAAAACAATATGTCACAGCAATAGAGCAGTATCAAATGGCTAAAAGGGGATGTATATACCTTGCAGGTATGGCCAAAAAAGATCCTGCCGCAAAAACGCTAGATGCTAGACCTGCGCCTGCGTCTCCTTCTACAGCTCCTAAAATAACATCCGCACCTGCTGCTAGCCCACCGACCGCCACCGGCGCGCCAGCAAAAGCACCTGGAACACCACCACCACTTGTCAAAAGTCCCGGAGTTAAAAAAGCAGGAGCACCCGGGGAAATTGCTTCAAAAAAACTAGTAGAAACTTCAAACGAAGATCCTGAAACAAGACTAACTAATGCTGTTATGGCCGTGTTAAGAAAGTATGCCTATGGAGATAAACTAGAAACAGAGGGTCTTGCTGATAAATTCAAGGGAGATATAAAAACCAGTGTGGAACAGCTAGGATTAAAAACTGCGGCGGAAATAAATTTCGGCTCAGTCAAAGTAAAAGTAAAAGATGGTGGAGCAGTTGATGCTTTCAGTGTAGATGATGGGTATGTAAAAAAACTTGCGGGAGTCAAAGGCTCCGAAGAAAAAGAGGATAAAAAAGACCAGACTGTTGAAGCAAAAAAGAAGCCGCGTGATGAAGCAATTAGGTCTTTAAGATCAGTTCGTGGTGAGAGTATTGACGCTATTACAAGTTACATAGGCGCAGCTTTTGGAAAATTAAATGATGAACAAAAGGGAGCATTAAAAGGGGGCGAAACGGTTGAAACGCTGGATGGAATTAAATTTAAAGTTGCTACAGATAAAAGCGGGGTTATTTTAGATTCCGTTAATGCTAATAAATTACGTAAGGAAAACGAAGGTCTGTATTCCTTTTTAGTAAGCCGGGGAAGTCCACTTTTACCAAAAAAACAAGCCACAGGTGGTGGTGAGCAGGTTGCTACTAGCCTTTAAGAAATAAAACTTAAATTTGATAGCAGAATATTTGTTAATTTATCAATCAAATGGCGGAATTCAATGCTGAACAATTTGAAAAAAGTTTAAAGAGCGCCAAAGAAAAAAGTGATATTAATAAGCGCTTTGAGGAATTTAAAGCTGACCTGGATAAGTGGAAAGAAGACGAACTCAAAGAGCCTGATGCTGATAAAAATGCCATCAGGGAAGACTACAAAAGGATATTAGAGGAATTTAAAATAAAAAAAGCTGAAATCATAAATACAAGCCACAATGAAAAAAGGAAATTGCGTTATAAATTTGCCCGTGAATATGGATGGAACATTACCGATCCGGATAAAGAAGGAGCCAAGATTGATGACTATGAAGGCTTGGGAGATAACAATAGATATGGCTTCGGACGAACTGTTCTTGCAGGTTATTTAGTCGGTTTACAGTTTAATGATCCTGCATTGGCAACAAAAGTTTTTGAAGAAGCTAAAAGTGTCTTTAGTAAAAAAACGTTCACCGATTTAACGGATGATGACGTAAAAGAAATAGTAAAAAGCGCCTATTTTGACCAGGTAAATCACTTAAATATCACAAATGAAACAAAGGGATTGTTAGCCGCTTATTTGCGACTTGCAGACAGTTTGCCCGAGAATCAAAAACAAGTATATAAAAATTATCTTTTTGGAAATGTAAGTGATCTCCATTATCAGGTGGACGCAGCAAAGTCAGCTGTAAAATCAACTTTAATTGGAACAGGGGTTGGAGCTGCATTGGGAACGGGAGTAAGCGGCCCACTTGGAACGGTAGTAGGCACAGTTGTAGGAGCTGCAGCAGGTTTATATGCTAGCGGCAGATCTGCTGAATCCTACAAAAAAGAAAATGAACAGGCAAAACTTGAATTGGACAGGTTTGAAAAACTTTTATCGCCAAAGGAATGGGCAAAATTACAGGATAAATATAAGGATGATGAAAATGAAACAGATGAGAGCTCTCCAAATATAAAGGAAAAAAAGAGTGAAACAGGTGCGACTGCTTTAAGGGGTAAAAGAAAAGAGTTTAATGAACAAATCGAAGATTTTAAAAAAAGGGCGGGCAATCTGGATCAAAAAAATAGAGATGCATTGGCTGATCAATTGAAGGATGCGGAAAAGGCGGTATCGGATTTTGCTGATCATATTAATAATAATAAGTTTGATGCGCAGGCATTGGAACTGAGAGACAAAACAGAAAGTCTATTGAACGCATCATTGGGCACGTTAACGGCCATGGAATCAGCGGAAGCAGCAGTCAAAGCTGTTAAAGGGCCAGGTGGAGAGGTGCCTGAACCAGGTAAAGAACCTCCGCCGGAAGGCGCCGACCCGTACAAGAAAGAATGGCCGAATGGTGAAGCGGTGGATAATCCATTCGCGGGTTATAACGGAAGGCTCATAGTAAAGCCTGGTTTAGATCATAATGCCAATCTGCGCGATAATGAAGGAAATATTCCGGCTGCTTTGCTGCCGGGAACAGCAGTCATGATGGAAAATCCAAAAGAGAAGGGGAAGAAGGTCCGCGGCGATGTTTTTGTAAAAATCAAGTTTGAAGGCACAGAATATTACGTTCATGAAAACGATTTTGAAATAAAGGAAAGCGATCAGGAAATGAATAAATTTTTAGATGAGAAAAAGCTGACGGAAGTGAAAAGGGGAGATGGTAAATATGTTTACAGTGTGCAAGATTTTGGGTACAAGATGGAAAATGGAGAATTTGTTGTGCAGTTTAGTAATCCTGATGTACAAAGCACTTTTGGTGAAAATGCAAAAAATTATTTGGATAAAATATTTGCCGATAAAGCATTGAGCGAAGGAGAGGAAGATAAAATCCGCAAAGATGCTAAAGAACACGCTGATGACGAAATCTCGGAAAAGGCTTTATTCAATGAACTTATGCTTGGCACTCTTGTTAAAAAATTAAATCCTCAAGAGAAAAAAAATTGGGACGCTATTAACAAAATTATGTATCTGGCCCGGCAGGATTCCACTTTAACTTTTGCTTCCAGACCGGGCAGGGCAGAGCTTGAAAAAGCCTATAATGAAGATTTTTTACCGCCATGGAAAAGAGCCGTTAAAAAATTGGATAGATATGTACAGGAAGAAGAAAAGGCTAAAGAAAAGGCGGCAACTCAAGAAGTGATTCCGGGCCTTGAAGCCCTTGGCAAAGTCAACAGTGAATATCGCGAGGCATTCAAACGGATCCAGGAGGATAAAGATAAACCCGGCGGAGCGCTTTTTTATTTGCCGTTCAACAAAACCAATCTTGAATGCAGTTTAAAAAAAGATGGAAAAGAATATGTTTTGAGTTACAGAAATTTGAGGGGGCAGGAAAAAATGGCTTTTGAAAGCGCGGAAAAAGCCATGGAGGCCATCAACAATGGAGAAGTTTTCAGACGCATGGCATGGGATATGCTGCATGATAAATATTATTATCAGAGATATGAAAGCAAGATCGGGGATATGCAGGATTTGAAAGTGGTCGCAGCGGAAGGAGCAAAAGGCTATATGGTGAAAATGCAATTGGACTGGAAAGGGCCGACTTTTTTGGGTGGAGGCAATGCCGAGATTTGGGCCGAAGCGCTGCCACATGGACAAATTTCTTACAGGGTAAACCGCGATAATGTAGGTGTCGTGGGCGAAAGCATTATGGAAGGTAAATCGGCAAATTTTGATGATTTCATGCGGCATGTCGCGCATATAAAAACATGGGCTGAAAATTACGATAAGGATAAAGTGACGGACGTCGTCGCCAGAAAAGAAAAATTATTCCGCGAGATCACAAATCCTGAATCATACAGGGAAAAAGAGAAGGAGATGGGGCGTTATATTTCTTTTGATACTTTGGATGACAATGTCGTGCAGCTGTATCTGGACTGGGGAAAAGGAAGCGCTAAAGACCCAAATGTGAATCCAATGTTTAACATATGGGTAAACGCGGAGGGCGCCCTGAAATATATTGTCAATTTTAGCGGCAAGAATTTTCTTAGGGAAGGCCGCGCGGCGTCATTTAAAGATTTGACGGAGCAGGTTTCAAAGGTACGGGAAGAAGTTAGAACTCTACCGGAAAAATCCGCAGATGCGCCTTCCTAAACAAAAACTATTTCAGCCCTCATCTTGACTTGACATTTGAACCTTTGAACTTTGATATTGAATTGACATTTGATATTCGGATTTTGAAATTTATGCCACATATTATTTATTCAAAGCCATTTGCGTATGATTCTAGATTTCATGGGTTTGCTATATCAAAATAAAAAAATAAGACAAACATGTATTATTTTAAAAGAACCCAGATTCTACGGATCAAGTGATTTTCTCTTTGAATGAAAATTTAATGTTGTACGTTATAGAATGATCAATAACCAATGATCAATTTTCAAACAAATTCAAAATTCGAAGCATAAAATTTGAAACATTGTTTTGGATTTTATATTTCG
>CAZZPB010000083.1:0-2964 GCA_964655905.1 uncultured Candidatus Peribacteria bacterium | reverse complement strand
AAAAAAATGGTAAAAAAATTACATTTTTGGACACTCCGGGGCACGAAGCCTTCACCGCCATGCGCGCGCGCGGCGCGCGCGTCACGGACATCGCCGTTTTGGTCGTTGCCGCCGATGAAGGCGTAAAGCCGCAAACCGTGGAAGCGCTTCAACACGCCCAGGAAGCGCATGTACCGATTATCGTAGCCATAAATAAAATCGACAAAGAAGGAGCCCAACCTGACCGCGTCAAGGGGGAACTTGGGGAATACGGCCTTGTTCCCGAAGAATGGGGAGGAAAAACAATCATGGCGCCCGTTTCCGCTTTAACAGGACAGGGAATCCCCCACCTGCTGGAAATGATTTTAATTACCGCGGAAATGGAAAATCTACGCGCGAATCCCGCGCGTGAGGCAGTTGGAACTGTCATTGAAGCCAATTTAAACCCAAATTTAGGCCCCATAGCCACCGTTATTGTCAACACCGGCACACTGCGCGTGACGGATAATTTTGTCGTTGGTTCAACGTTCGGCAGGGTAAAAGTGATGAAGGATCGCACCGGCAGAACAATTGAAAGCGCGGGACCTTCCATGCCCGTACTGATAGCCGGCATGCCGATAACACCGCAGAGCGGAGATATACTGCACGTTGTCGGTAATGAACACATTGCGCGCCAGCAGGCCTTAAATATCATGACTTTGCGGGAAGCTGATCTTCTTAAAAAGCGCGGCGTCGGCGAAATCATTTCCCAGATCAGTTCAGGGCAGTTAAAACAGCTCAAGCTTGTTCTGAAGGCCGATACTAAAGGCTCTCTCGAAGCGCTCAAACAATCCATCGCTCAAATAAAAAATGAAAATGTAGGGGTAAAAATAATTCTTTCCGGAGTCGGCAATGTTACAGAATCAGATGTCATGATGGCCGCGGCGTCTGGTGGCATTGTTATGGGTTTTCACAACGTTATTGCTCCGCAGGTAAAAAAAATCGCGGAGCGTGAAAATATTGAAGTGCTCAATTATACGATTATTTATAATCTTCTGGATGACATAAAAAAGATCCTTACAGGGCTTCTGGAACCGGAAATTGTTGAAAATATCCTTGGCCGCGCTGAGTTGAAAAAAATCTTTCTCACAGAAAAAAAAGAGCTTATTATCGGCTGCAAAATCATCAAGGGCTATGTGGAAAATAAAACAAAAGTAAGAATTTTCCGCGCTGACCAGATCATCGGTGAGGGACTTATTACATCCTTGAAATCTTTTGACAAACAGGCGCACGAAGTCAGTGAAGGAAACGACTGCGGCATACGCTATGAAGGCTTTTTACAGCTTCAGGAAGGGGATATTTTGGAGAGCTACAAGATTGAGAAAAGGATAAGAACACTGTAAGGAAGCCCGCCATGGCGGGGTTCCTTACGCGACCGTTCCAAAAACAATATTTATGCATAAAAAAATCATTCTGATAAAACTTCCTACGCACGCGGATGCCCGTGGCAATCTCAGTTCTATTGAGTTGAAAAATTATGTCGATTGGAAACCAAAACGCATTTATTATGTTACAGATGTCCACGGTACCCGCGGGGGACATGCCGTGATTGGCGAAAAAAAAATATATGTGTGCGCGCAGGGCAGTGTTAAAGCAAAAATCCATGACGGGAAAAAATGGCACAATTTCAATTTAAATGGCCCGAATGAAGCCCTGCTGGTAAACTGCATGTGCTGGCGTGAATTCAGCGATTTTGCTCCGCACACGGTACTTATGGCCATCTCAAATATGAATTATGATAAAAAAAAGTATATTTATGATTTTGAAAAATTTTTAGAATCATCATGTTAAGAAAACACCTGAAAATTCAAAAACATCAAGAGAAAAAAACTCTTATTACAGGCGGCGCCGGTTTCATTGGTTCCAATTTCTCGCGCTATTATCTTGAGAGGCATCCGGATGAAGAAGTTATTGTTTTAGACAAACTCACATACGCCGGCAATCTGGATAATATCGCAGATCTCATTGAAAAAGGTAAAATCCGTTTTTTACAGGGAGATATTGCCGATCAAAAATTTGTTCAAAGTCTTTTTCTAATGGAAAAATTTGCTACTGTCGTGAATTTTGCCGCGGAAACACATGTTGACCGCAGCATTATAGATCCGCATATTTTTGTGCAAACCAACATTATGGGCACCCATAATTTACTGCTTTCCGCTTATGAAAACGGGGTAAAACGTTACCATCAAATTTCCACCGATGAGGTGTATGGCGACCTTGGCACAGGTTCAAAAAATCATTTTACAGAAGAAACACCGCTCAATCCAAATTGTCCGTATGCCGCTTCCAAAGCTGCTGCAGACCTCCTAGTCATGTCCTACTTTCAAACATATCAAATGCCTGTGACAATCAGCCGATGTTCAAATAATTACGGCCCATACCAGTTTCCGGAAAAACTGATTCCTTATTTTTTTCAGCTTGCTGCTCATGGAAAACCACTGCCGGTTTATGGGGATGGCTTAAACGTCCGCGACTGGCTCTATGTGGAGGATCATTGCAGGGCCATTGACCTCATTTTACAAAGCCATGATTACGGGGAAATTTACAATATTGGAGGCCATAATGAATATACGAATCTTGAAATAACAAAGCTTATCTTAAAATTTTTAGGGAAAAATGAAGAGCTTATTACGTTCGTGGAAGATCGCAAAGCCCATGACAGGCGTTACGCGATGGATCCATCCAAAATTGAAAAACGCCTGGGATGGAAACCTGCCACAAAGTTTGAAGAAGGCATTCAAAAGACATTTGAATGGTATAATGCCAATCATAAATGGCTTGAAAATCTTAAGCAAAAATCCGCCTTCGCCCCGCCGTAGGGAACGCAGATCTGCGTTCCCTACGGCGGCGGGCACTATTATCAATTAACATTGATTTTTCATGCTTTATTCCAAACTGTTTGGAAAGACAAAACTTACGGCTCCACATGACGCTGATTCCATCAAT
>CAZZPB010000082.1:0-3884 GCA_964655905.1 uncultured Candidatus Peribacteria bacterium | reverse complement strand
AAAGTAATTTTAACGTTACGTTCCTATTAGTACAAAGCTTTTTGAACAATCAGAAGTCAACATTAATGCGCGCAAGACACGCCATCAGCGTGTATTCGCGAATATAAATGTTTTGAGATGGCCCCTTTTTTCCAGGCTTGGCTCTTTTAGTGTGGGAAAAGGCGCCATCAAAAAAGCTATATGGAATTTTCATCTGCCAAAAGCCCAGTTTGATCGTTTTTCTTCTCCTTCCCATAAGCTTTTTCTGCGTTACGTCGCTTTTGTGGCAGCAATTTTTGTTATTGGTTCACTGAGTCCGGTAAATACTTCTTTTGCTCCAAGTGACAGCTATTATGGTGATACTTCCAATTCCTGGGATATAATGCCTGATACTGCAATTATGACTGATCAGGATGGTTATTTGACCAAATTGAACCCGCAGACAAACGTTGGGGACCGCACCAGCGTGCGTGATAAACTATTACATACCGTTTTTGCCGGCGAGACTGTTTCAACGATCGCGGCAAAATACAACATTAAATCAAGCACTATTTTATGGACAAATAATATCTCCAATGCCAATAGCATCCGGATCAATCAACAACTGCTTATTCCTCCAGTAGATGGTGTTTATCATCGCGTAAGCAAAGGCGAGGGTATTTCTAAAATTGCCAAAGTTTACAATGTAAGCGACACAATCATCTCAAAACAAAATAATCTTACAAGTGGAACGCTGCTTGCACCCGGTGACGAACTTTTTATTCCGGGAGGACGTCCTATTGCTCAAAGTCCTGCGCGCGCCAGCGCCAGCCGTTTTACGCCAGCACGTATTGCGTCAGCCAATCGCGCCGGCAACGCTGTTCTCGATGGAACTATTTTGGATAACACTCAGGAAAGTCCTATTGAGGGAAAACCGTTTATATTTCCAACGCGCGGCAAACTCACTCAGGGATTTCGTCCCGGCCACTATGCTCTCGATATTGGCAACCCTGATCGTCCTGCCGTTTGGGCTACGGGAGACGGCAAAATTGTTGCAGTGATCGGTGGTTGCGGCGAGGTTTCCGCAAGCTGCGGCGGCGGTTATGGAAATCATGTTATTATTGATCATGGTAATGGCCTAAAAACGCTCTATGCCCACTTGACATATTCCTCTGTTCAAGTTGGTGAATCAGTTCAACAGGGACAGGTTATTGGTAAAATGGGACGTTCTGGAAGGGTTCATGGGCGAACAGGCATTCATCTTCATTTTGAAGTGCATAAAGACGGCGTGAAAGTTGTTCCTTCAAAGTATTACTAGGGGAACGAAAATTGTATTTTTCTTTCGCCCCGCCAAGGCGGGGCGAAAAATTTCGTCTTGCTGCCTTGAAAAATAGCAATTTTGAGGGGTTCCTGTCCTGTCTACTTGTTTCTTTATGTGGAAAAGTATTTTAATCTGGCCAAGAAAACCTTTTTTGTTTGTGATCAAAATATATCAAAAAACGTTCTCTCCAGATCATGGCTTTGTTAAGGCGCTTTTTCCGTATGGCTATTGTAAATATCGCCCAACGTGCTCCGAATATGGCTATCACGCTTTTGAAAAATATGGTATCTTGAGAGGCCTTCCTATAACTTTGTGGCGTATATTGCGCTGTAATCCATGCAGCCGCGGCGGCGCGGATCCAATAAAGTAAGCGGGTTTCCATCAAATAAATACTGACATTTATGATTAAGCGTGCCCTCATCAGCGTTTACGACAAAACTGATATTGTGAAATTTGCGCAGGCGCTTGCTAAAAAAAACATAGAAATTTTTTCAACCGGCGGCACTTCGGAAGTTTTGAAAAAAGCCGGTGTTCCTGTTATTGAAGTTGCTTCATATACTGGATTTCCCGAAATTCTTGATGGAAGAGTCAAAACGCTGCATCCTAAAATTCATGGTGGGATTTTAGCCCTGCGGGATAACCCTTCACAGCTTAAGGAATTGAAAAAACACAACATCAAAACAATTGATCTGGTTGTGGTAAATCTTTACCCTTTTGAAGAGATCGCTACGGGAGAAAATGCCAAAGAAGAAGATATTGTTGAGAATATTGACATTGGCGGCCCAACGATGATCCGCGCTGCGGCCAAAAATTTTACTTCAGTGACAGTGGTTACAAATCCAAAAGATTATTCGGCAGTTTTAAAAGAAATTGAGGAATGTGGCGATACGACGGCGCAGACACGAAAGCATTTAGCCTTAAAGGCTTTTTCCCGCACATATCAATACGATGAAGGCATAGAGCGTTATTTCCGTAAACAATTGGGAAAAGAGGAGTTGCTGGATTTACATTATGTGAAAGTTGCAAGCCTCCGTTACGGAGAAAATCCCCATCAAAAAGCGGCCTTTTTTCGCAATCCGCGAAATCTTGATGCCAACATAACCAACGCCAAAATTCTTCATGGCAAGCAAATGTCCTTTAATAATATTGTTGATGGCGATGCCGCGCTGGAACTGGTCAAGGAATTTAAACAGCCAACGGTAGCAGTCATAAAACATAACAATCCATGCGGTGTTGCCTGTGGATATAGCATTGAAGAAGCTTTTGAACTCGCCCATAAAGTTGACCCCATGTCTTCTTTTGGGGGAGTATTAGCCATGAACCGTCCCTGCAGCGTTGACATTGTTCGTTCCATCAATCATAAAAAATGGTTTTTAGAAGTCATTATTGCGCCAAAATTTGCGAAACCGGCATTAAGCGAGTTAATGAAAAAACCAAATTTGCGCATATTGGAAACTGGCCCATTAAAATTTGACACGCACCGCCGCGACATAAAAAAAGTGGCTGGCGGCATACTTGTTCAGACGCAAGACACATATCAGGTGACGACAAAAGATTTTAAAGTCGTCACAAAGAAAAAACCTACGCCTGGGCAAATCAAATCAATGCTTTTTGCGATGACAATAACAAAACATGTGAAATCAAATGCCATTGTCCTGGTTAAAGACGAAGTCGTCGTGGGTATCGGCGCAGGGCAAATGTCACGGGTGGATGCTGTACATCTCGCCTGCTACAAGGCAAAAGCGGACACCCATGATTCCGTTATGGCTTCAGATGGCTTTTTCCCTTTTCCGGACGGCATTGAAATGGCCGCCGAGCATGGCATAAAAGCAGTTATTCAACCCGGCGGCTCCATCAGAGACGATGAAGTCATCAAACGCGCAGACGAACTTGGGCTTGTTATGGTTTTCACGGGAATACGTTTTTTCCGCCACTGAAGAACCTCTGAAAATTGTATTTTGATAGGTTCCCTAATGTCCGTATTTTTGATCTAAATATCGCACAATATCGTCCGATTCGTTCATCACCATTCCATTATCGTCAATAACCGGCACCGTTCCGCCAAGATCTAAAACGACTTTTGGCTTGTTACCGCGCTCTACTTCTATTTTTTCATATTTTAGATTCAGTTCCGCCAATTTTTTTCTGACTTTTTCACAGAACGGACAATTTGCAAACTGATATAGCTTCATCATAGTTAAAAAAGATAAATAAATTTTTTATATCGTTTGGAATTGTAATTTTGCCTTGTGGAGACAGGGTTACTAGTTGTGAGATCATAAATAAATAAATAATTTATTTATTTATGATTTTAGGATTTTTAGAGCAAAGATTGGCATGGCAAGTAGAGAATTTCACCTCATGCGCCTGGAACCAAAACCGTAACATTATATAACCATAGCCACCTAAAAAATACAAAATTTTCTATAAAATTTTATTCAAATGGAAAAGAGTATGATTAATCGGGATCATACGTTTTCTTCTTTGAATAAAAATTCAGGAAAAACTATGATCAAATCCGAAATCCGAATAACAAATGTCAATTCAATATCAAAGTTCAAAGGTTCAAATGTCAAGTCAAGATGGGGGCTGAAAATTCCTGTTT
>CAZZPB010000081.1:0-2549 GCA_964655905.1 uncultured Candidatus Peribacteria bacterium | reverse complement strand
ATCATCTCAAGTTTCGTCAAAGGAGTAGTAAGATCATTCAAAAATACCTTAAATTTGTCATCAACGCATGAGTCTACAAGTGGCGGTAACGCTGTTGGCAATTTCACTGAAGCTGTACAGGCAGGCTCTTCTTTTCCTGTAGAATCATAAAATGTTTTTACGGTAATTATTGTTCCGTCAGCGGGCGCGGGATCCCTATAAACATAAGGACTTGCTTCTGAAAAAACTCCAGTTGTTGATGAGGTGCTTGTCCATTTATATTTCAATTTTGGATCTCCAACAGTTGTAACTGTAATATTAAATTTTTGTTCATACGGTTCCCCTTTTACAATTTCTTTAATTTCTTTAGGAGTGGTGATTGCCAAATTTGTACATGCCACCGCGGGTAATGATATTTCGCATTTGTTTCCTTTGAAATAAAGATCTATTCCAAAGGCGCTTATAGTGTGAACGGACGGCGTTGCCGCAGCATTTGTTTTTTCCTTGGAGTATTTGTATTTTGCTTTAACAGACGTAGAGTACTTAGAGAAAGTTGTATTTGCATATGCAGGCTCTATTTTATCAGCGCTTGGAAGATCCCAAATATACGCATGTGCAGTTCCACCACCAGGTATTGCACCACTTACAAGTACTTTCCATGTCACAGTATTGTCCGGTGCGGTGGTATCAACAAGTCCCTCACAGGTAAGCCCATCAAATGTGGGTGGTGGTACTTCTCCTTTAAACAACGCTCCGCTGGAAAAATAAATTGCGCCGGCCACTATTGCAACCAGGGCAGCTCCGCCAAGGATAAAAAATATATTTTTGTTTTTCATATGTGTTTTTGTTAATAGGTAATTTTTTATTTTTTTGGAGACAGGTTTGAAACCTGTCTTTACGGCTTATTCAACGCGGCCAAATGATAGCGGTAAAACAATTCCGCGACATCGCCGCGCAGCATTCCCGCCGCCGGGTAAAACAAACCTTCTTTTGAGGCCGCAATCAGGGCATAATTCTTGGCAAATTGAACATATTTCAGATACCAGGATGTACTTTTGTCGATTGGCGTGTCCGCATAAGGCTTTTCATTGATAATAAGGCCCGAAAGGTCTCTGCCGGAAATATTGAAAAACATTTTCAAAAATTCAACTTTATTGACCTGTTGAGCCGGCCGGAATGTGCCGTCGGCGTAGCCTCCAATGCCAAAAATTTGTCCCGTGCGTAAATAGGGCGAATATGATGCACCGGCTTCCGTGTCGAAATACATTCTGCTGCCGTTATCCACAAGGATCGTTTTCCTGAACGCGTTCAAAATAACTTTTACCGCTTCAGCTCTGTTGATAACGTCATATGGCCGAAATGTTCCATCGGGATAACCTGAAAATATGCCCTGTTCTTTTGCATATTGAATCGCGGAACATAGCGGGCTTGTGAACAAAACATCTTTAAAACCGGCACAGGTATTTTCTGCTTCTCTTTCTCTGATAATCGTTTCTTTCACTACTGGAGTTGGAGGAACGGGTGGTTTAGGCGGAACAATTGGAACAGTTGGAGGTGTGGGATCAGGTACGATGACAGTTACATTTGCTTTCGCTGTGTCATTTCCACTATTTGAAAATAAATCCAGACGTACGGTGTAGACGCCGGCTTGCACAGTCGCGCCAGCATCATCCTCTCCATTCCAGAGATATTCAAATGGCGTCTTCTGCTTCAAAAATGACGTGTAGTCCTTTTCGATTGTTTTTACGAGAGTATTTCCGCGAAATACTTTTAACGACCCCATACTGTTTGCATAAAGTTTGAAGTTGATACGGGTAAAAAAGCTTTGGGTATTGTAATTTTTTGGATAAATCGTTGCAGGAGTAACAGTAAAACTATCCGGTACCAGGGGCGTTATTTGCATTAAATCAGGCGGAATAGCCGGTATTTTTGGAGCAATAGGCGTGACGGTAGTTTCTGGATGTTTATTAAACCAGTCCTGCCAATATACAACTTTTTGATATTCTGATTGAGCAGCATCAAATTGTGTTTTTGCCTTTTGATAATCCGGAGGACTCTGGCGCAAAGCCGCTTCGGCCAGATCCCAGGCAGTATTACCTTTTTCAGCGGCCCCTTTTGCCTCCTTGCTTGTCCAATCGTTAATTTCTTTTCTATCTCTCCATGTCCATTTTCCTGTAAGTTTAAAAAACGTATTAAGGGCATTGATTTTTGCATTTTCAGCGGCCAGTTTATATTCTTGTTCCGCCCATGCTTTTTCAGCTCTTTTTATTACCTCTGCAGATTTGCCAATTGAACTAAAATCAAAAAACTGACCTTTCAAAAAAGTTCCTTGCGAAAAATATACTGTCCCGGCGACAATTGCCAAAAGCGCGGCTAAGCCCAGTATAAATGGTCCAAAAGGCAAATTTTTATTTTTTGAAAGTATTTTTTTGGTATGCATGTGTTTGTTTTTATAAACTTTATGTCTTCTCTAAATGATACCGCTTTTTACAGCAGACGTCAAATCTCGCGCGGACGAAAACACAGTTTTTAAGAAAACGGATCATACGCTTTTCTCTTTGAAAAAGTTT
>CAZZPB010000080.1:0-2756 GCA_964655905.1 uncultured Candidatus Peribacteria bacterium | reverse complement strand
TTGCGGAGTGCGTTTTAAAAACCCTTTGGTTTTGGCTTCGGGTATTCTTGGCGTGACGGGGGCCAGTCTGCGTTTTGCCGTAAAGCACGGCGCCGGTGGCGTCACAACAAAATCCATCTGGCTTCATGAACACAAGGGGCACCCAAACCCCACGATTATTGCTAATGATTATTGGATGCTAAACGCGGTTGGGGTTCCCGATGCGGGCATCGGAAAGGCAAAAGTTGAGCTTGGGCGCTATATGAAGAACAAACCCGCTCCCCTGATTGCCAATATTATTGCCGGTAAAATTGCCGATTTTGGCGAGGTTGCGGAAAAAGTTTCCGCTCTAAAGCCGGACCTGATTGAAGTGAATATTTCCTGCCCAAATGTTGAGGATGAGTTTGGTAAGCCGTTTTCCTGCTCCAGGGTGGATGCGGCGCATGTCACTGCGGCGGTGCGCCGGCGCACAAAAATTCCAATCATTATCAAGCTGAGTCCAAATGTTCTGGATATTGTTGAAATTGCCAAAGCGGTTGTCGATGCCGGCGCTGATGGACTCTGCGCCATCAATACGGTTGGCCCAGGTATGCAGATTGATCTGGAGACACGCGAACCTGTTCTGGCAAACAAAGTTGGAGGTCTTTCCGGCCCTGCTATTAAGCCCTTGGCAATTAAACTGGTGTATGATCTGCATCGGGCGTTGCCGAAAATTCCAATTATTGGAACAGGCGGTATTATGACAGGCGAAGACGCGCTTGAAATGATCATGGTTGGGGCGACACTTGTGGGTCTGGGCACTGCGATCTATTATCGCGATGTGCAGTGTTTTGCCCTTATTACTGAGGAAATGGTGAAGTGGGGGAATTCGCACAAAATTTCCGATATTAACATGTTGCGCGGCAAAATACATAAATTTAATTATGCATGATATTCCAAAAACCATCCCGATAAAAAAAATTATCGTTGAAACTCCGCATGTGAAAACATTTGTGTTTCAGCATCATCTGGGCTCAAAACCCGGGCAGTTTGTTAATTTGTGGATTGCCCGCCTGGATGAAAAACCCATGAGCATAGCGTATGACAATGGCAAGGAATTTTGGATCACCATGTTTGCAGTGGGGCCTTTTTCCAAAGCCATGCATCAATTGAAAATAGGGGATTTGGTCGGCGTTCGCGGGCCATATGGTACCAATTTTTCTTTTGAAAAAAAACAGCATCTGGTCATGATGGCGGGCGGTTATGGGGCCGCGCCACTATATTATTTGACCCTTGAGGCCACCCGTCATGGGTGTTTTGTAGATTTTGTGATCGGCGCCAGAAATAGGGAGCATTTGCTCTATATTGATCGTGTGAAAAAATTAAAAAATGTTTCGCTGCATATTGCCACGGACGATGGGTCTGTGGGTTTAAAAGGGTATAATACTTTGATTTTGGAGCAATTGCTTGCGGATCGCGGCAAGGCAGTCGATTGTGTTTATGGATGCGGTCCGGAGCCAATGCTGAAGCGCATTTCTGACATTTGCCATAGCAATAAAGTCCCTGCGCAGCTTTCCATTGAACGCTATATGAAGTGCGGTTTTGGCGTTTGCGGACAGTGCTGCGTGGATCCAAACGGCGAACGAATGTGCAAGGAAGGGCCTGTGGTAGACAATATTCTTGCGCGTAAAATAGTGGAATTTGGTCAATATCACAGGGATGCCGTGGGAAGGGTGCATTCTTTTTGAATTTTCAATGATCAATTTACAATTTTCAATAATCGATGCTGCAAATATTTAAGATTCTTTTTAGATTTATTTTATTTATCCATGGTATCCTCCCCACTCGGGTGGGCGGGGGTTAGGGATGGTGTAATGTAGTAGGTAGATTATTAGAAGGATGGTGCAAGTTATAATTTCTTTCAAATTTATTTCCCATGCAGCAATACAAACAGGATTTTATAAAATTTTTGGTTCAATCCGGCGCGTTAAAATTTGGCGAGTTTGTGCTCAAAAGCGGCCGCAAAGCGCCTTATTTCCTGAATATCGGACAGTTCAACACGGGCGGCGCTATCGCGGAATTGGGTTATTACTATGCCCAGGCGCTCAATGAACATATTCGCGACTACGACATTGTTTTTGGGCCTTCATACAAAGGTATTCAGCTTGCCGTGGCAACAGTCATTGCCCTGCATGAAAAATGCGCAAAAGATGTTTCTTACGCCTACAACCGTAAAGAAGCGAAGGATCACGGCGAGGGCGGCATCCTTATTGGCGCTCCCATTACAAAAGAAAGCCGCGTGGTGATAGTGGATGACGTGATAACCGCCGGAACGGCTCTGCGTCTGGTTTTGGATGTTTTAAAGCGCTTCGGACCTCCACAAATTCAGGGGATTGTCCTGGCCGTTGATCGCATGGAAAAGGGACAGGGTCAAAAAAGCGCCATCCAGGAATTAAAAGAAGAATTTGGCATCAACGTCTATTCGATTGTGAATATTGATGAAATTGTCGAGTATCTTTATGGGCGTGAAATAGACGGCATTGTTTATATTGATGACGAAAAAATGGCCCGGATTAAAGAATATCGGGCTGTGTACGGGGTGTCTTAGATGCACATTTCATTCGGCGGCGACAGCCTGTGTATATGGTGCTTGGTCATTGCCTGGTATGTCAGAATTTTTAAGCGCTTTTACCGCTGCCATGCGCGCTGCTTGTCTCATAGATTCTGCTACACGCGCATTTACTGCTTCTTCTGCTTCCTCTTCCTCTTTCCAAATTCCTTTCATTTCTTCTAATGTA
>CAZZPB010000079.1:0-5926 GCA_964655905.1 uncultured Candidatus Peribacteria bacterium | reverse complement strand
TCAGCACATCGCTTGCTATTTTAGCACCATTGTTACTGCTTGTGGGAGGCTGTGCGCAAAATTTTGAAAAAACTGTTGACGTTAAGAATCCTCAGCAAATAAGCAGAAAACTGAAAATTATAACCAGTTTTTATCCGCTATATGAAATTGCAAAAAATGTGGGAGGGGAGCGTGTTGAAATAAAAAATCTTGTTCCGGCCGGTTCGGAACCCCATGATTATGAACCGACTCCGCAGGATATTTTAAGCATCAACCGCGCCGGCCTTGTCATCGCCAATGGCGCCGGCCTGGAGCCGTGGCTTGAGCGTAGCCGAAACGATTTGCAAAAAAAAGGCGTTGGGTTGCTTGAGATGTCGCAGTCCATGATAAAATTCGGTGTAACTGCCGATCCGCATTTTTGGCTTGATCCTCTTCTTTATAGGGAGGAAATCTCTTTTGTCGCCAATAAATTTGCGCAACTCGATTCTCCCAATGCTGAAGAATACACGCAAAATGCAGAGCGGTATATTAAAGAAATTGATGCGCTCCATAACAATTATCAGCAGGGATTGGCCAATTGTCGGTCACGCACGATGATTACAAGTCATGAAGCCTTTGCTTATCTGGCCAAAAGATATCAGCTTGAGATGATTCCGGTTGCGGGTTTTTCTCCGGAGGCTGAAGTTTCGGCAAAACGACTCGCTGAACTTGTCCAAATAGTCAAAGCCAACAAAGTGCTGTATATTTTTACCGAAACACTTGTCAATCCAAAAATTCAGGAAACTCTTGCCCGGGAAGCCGGTGTAAAAACATTGATACTTAACCCACTGGAGGGCTTGATGGAGAGCGACATTCGAGACGGAAAAAATTATGTTTCTGTAATGAAAGAAAATTTGAAAAACTTGCAAACTGCTCTTCAGTGTTAAATTTTATTGATATGCCCGGCACTCAACCTCTTATCAGCGTTCAAAATATTCATTTCGCCTACCATCGCCATGAAGCGATTCTGAAAAATATTACTTTTGATGTTTTTGAAGGGGATTTTCTTGGTCTGATCGGCCCAAACGGGGGGGGCAAGACTACGCTTTTAAAATTGATGGTTGGCATTTTACCCGTTCAAAAAGGCAAAATAAAGCTTTTTGGAGTTGATATCCAGAATTTTAAACAGCAGGATTTGATTGGCTATGTTTCGCAAAAGGCGGCCCATATTGATGAGCATTTTCCCGTGACCGTGGAAGAAATTGTCGGTATGAGCCTTGTCGCGAGCCACGGTTTTTTGAAACGATTTTCCCACGAAGACAAAAAAGATATTGAAGAAGCGCTTCTTGATGTGGGTATGTTGGCTCACCGGAAAAAACCGCTTCATGATCTGTCGGGTGGGCAGCAGCAGCTTGTTTTTATTGCCAGGGCGCTTTCCAGCCATCCGCGGCTTTTAGTTCTGGATGAACCGACGATTGGCATTGATGTCAAAGCGCAGGAACAGTTTTATCTTTTGCTGAAAAGACTGCAGAAGCAAAAAAATCTGACAATTATCCTTGTTTCGCATGACATTGACGTTGTAGCGAGCCAGGCAAACAGTTTTGCCTGTTTGAACCAGGAACTTGTGTACCATGGCGTCCCAAAAGATTTTATCCGCGAGGATTATTTACACAAACTTTATGGAAAAGATTTAAAACTGATTTTACACGGACACTAGGAGTAATTAACAATTAATAATTAATAATTATGGATGGTGAATGATTTAAAATAAAATGTTTAGCGAAACTGAATTTCAACAATTATTACTTGTTCACTAACTACTACCCATGCTTGAAATTTTCCAATATGATTTTATGGTACGGGCGCTTGTGGCCGGCCTTGCCATTGCCATTATCGCTCCATTGATCGGGACATTTCTGGTGATGCGCAAGTTGTCTCTTTTTGCCGATTCGCTGGCACATGTGGCGCTGGCAGGCGTTGCCATCGGACTTTTGATAAATGTGTATCCTGTTGTCACGGCTGTTTTGGCATGCGTGCTCGCCGCCATTGCCATTGAAAGGCTGCGAAGCGGCCGCAAAATTTATGGCGATGCCGCATTGTCTTTATTTTTATCAGGCAGCTTGGCCATTGCGTTGGCTTTAATAAGCCTTGCAAAGGGTTACAATATCAATTTGTTGAATTATCTTTTTGGAAGTATTACTGCCGTGAGCGAAATGGACGTTTTTATCATTCTTGGGCTTGCTTTTGTTGTCATGGCCGTTTTACTTGTGATTCACAGGCAGCTGTTTTTTATTTCTTTTGATGAAGAATCGGCGAAGGTAAGCGGTTTGCCGGTTTGGCAACTCAATTTCATTTTAATGATCATATCTGCCGTCACGGTGGCCCTGGCTATGAGAATTGTCGGTATTTTGCTTGTCGGCGCGCTGATGATTGTTCCTGTGCTGGCCGCGATGCAAATCGCAAACAGCTTCCGCCGCGTAATGTTTTTTAGCCTTCTTTTTTCAGTGATATCCGTTGTCGGCGGTCTGATGTTTTCTTTCTTTGTCAATATCATCGCCGGCGCAGCGATTGTTTTGGTTGCGCTTTCAGTTTTTTTACTGGCGATGATTTTTGGCATGTGGCGCAAAGCCCTGTAAATTCAAGATAGTGCGCCTCGATCAAAAAATTGTTGATACTGGAAATTTTTTCCTCAAGCCGCGAAAGATTTTCTCCCTCCACTTCTTCAACCTTGTGGCATTTTCTGCATATCAGATAATGATGGCAGCGTTTTTCCATATCCTTCAGCTTTTTCGTATTGCAGCGGACATAGCCGTTAAAAGCCAAAACCTTGTGTGCGAGCGAAAGTTTTTCCAGCAGTTCAAGTACGCGGTAAATTGTTACAACGTCGGCTTTTATATTTTGATGTTGCAGCATTTCCCTTATTTCATAGGGCGAAAGGGCCTTTCTGCTCTTTGCCAAAAACTGCACTATCAGTCTGCGCGGCGCTGTGATTTTTAATCCGCACTGTTTTAACTGTTCCAAAGTGTGATCAATATAATTTTCCATGAATGAAAATAAATTATACCGCAATGTTAGCATTTTTTATCAACTTTTGTTAACATACAATCAACTTTTTTAAATCTGCATTTTATATGATCAAATCATTTTTTCTGCTCATACTGGTAATGACATTCATACTTGGTATTTCGCTGTTTATTCCTATGACCTTTAACTAATCATTTGTAAGGCATGATTTTTTTAAGCCAGGTTTTGCATGCGCCAATATTTGACAGCAAAGATGAAGAAATTGGCCATGTAAAAGACGTCATTGTTACAATCAGGGAAGGGCAATATCCTAAAATCAGCGGGGTTATTTTTAAAGATGGCAGACATGATGCCATGATTCCGTATCAGTGCATCGAGTTATTGAGCAAGGGTGAAGTTACTCTCAACAAATCAAATTGCTGGAAGCATGAATATGAGCTTTCTTCATCAGATACACTGCTTGCGCAGGACATACTGGATCAGCAGATTTTTGATGTTGGCGGAATTCGCGTGGTGCGTGTGAATGATCTGCAATTTTCCAAAATTGATGATGATTTTTCATTGGTTGGCATTGACATCAGCAATAAGGCATTATTGCGGCGTTTGGGTCTTATAAATCTTCCTTTTGTGCGCCGTATGGAATCAAAATTTATCGGCTGGCAGAATGTGAGTCTCGTAAAAGGGCGGATTGGCAGCCTTCAGCTGAAAACATCTCATCAAAAACTTAAAAAACTTCACCCGGCCGACATCGCCAATTTAATTGAAAATTTGACTCTGCAGGAATCCAGTAAATTGGTGCAGTCAATTGATAAGGAAACGGCCGCCGAGGTTTTGGGTGAAGTGGCTCCAAAATATAAAGATACCCTGTTGGAGCGCATCAATCCAAAATCTTTGGCAACAATTCTTGAGGAAATGCCGACGGATGAAGCTGCCGATGTCATAAAAGACCTTTCTGAACATAAACGCGGGCAGGTTTTTCGCCGTTTGGGTCTGCAGAAAGCCAAAGTATTACATAAACTCACAACCTATAAGGACGATATTGCCGGGGGACTCATGACTTCTGAATTTATGACGGTTCACAAAGATAACAATATTGGAGAAGCCATTCGTCAGATCCATAAAAATTCTGATGAACACCGGTCCATTTACCATGTTTTTGTTCTGGATGATGAGAAACGGCTTCTTGGCGTTGTTTCAATCAGAACGCTTTTGGTGGCTCCTTTAAAAACAAAAATTGAGGATGTTATGGCGAAAGTTTTGCGAACGGTTCGTGTGCATACAAAAGCCATGGAGGTCGGCAAAATCATGACAAAATATAATTTGCTGTCTGTTGCGGTGGTGGACAAGAAACGCGTTATGCGCGGGATCATTACCGTGGATGATATTTTACGTTTTTTAATTCCGGACGCTTAAAAAAAGTTCATCTTTGGATTATATGCAAACCCTTGAAAACGAAATAAAACCCACAAAATGGCGCGCCGCAAAAATAAGATTACTGCTTGTTTTAGGCGTTGTCGGGCCGGGCATCATTGCCGGCACAGCAGATAATGACGCAGGAGGCATAGCCACTTATTCTGTGGCAGGAGCGGCTTTTGGTTATAAAATGCTCTGGATTTTATTTTTGATCACTTTTATTCTGGCAATAACGCAGGAAATGGGAGCGCGTCTTGGTCTGGTTACCGGTAAAGGTTTGGCGGCATTAATCAGGGAAAATTTTGGCATCAAGATGACAACATTTGTTGTTTTGGTGACTTTTATTACCAATTGGGCCAATATATTGGCTGAATATGCCGGTATTGCAACCGTTGCCGACATTTATGGCGTTCCAAGGTACATGGCGATTCCTCTGACTGCATTATTTACCTGGTTTGTAGTTTATAAAGGTTCTTTTAAACTCGTTCAGAAGGTTTTTTTGACATCATCGCTGCTATTTCTTGCCTATATTTTTGCCGGTTTTTTAGCGCGTCCCGACTGGTCTGCGGCTATGTATGGCACGCTTGTTCCGCAGATTGAATGGACAAAAGAATTTTTTTATATGGCAGTCGCTCTGATTGGTACGACTATTACCGCATGGGGGCAATTTTTTGTGCAGTCATATTTTGTGGATAAGGGTGTAGCCGCTGAGCATTTAAAATATTCCAGGTGGGATGTTTTTTTCGGCTCTTTCTGGACGAATTTTGTAGCTTTTTTTATTGTGATTGCCACTGCCGGCACGTTATATAAAATGGGCATCAAAATTGAAGATGCCGGCCAGGCCGCAATCGCTCTGGAGCCGTTGGCGGGGGTTTTCGCAAAACATCTTTTTGCGTGGGGACTTTTAAATGCCTCGCTGCTTGGTCTGGCCATCGTTTCCATGACATCTTCCTATGTGGTTACGGAAGCGTTTGGCTGGGAAGGGCGTGTGGACCTGAAAAAAGAGTCGCCAATTTTTTACAAATTATTGGGTTTTTGCATTTTTTCAACAGCGGCAGCAATTCTGATTCCTAAGTTGCCAATGATACCTATTCTGGTTGGCTCACAAATGCTGAACACGTTCGTCTTGCCGATACTATTTATCGCTTTATTGATTCTTCTAAACCGCCGCAGCCTGATGGGAGATTTCAAGAATACTCTTTTTATGAACATTATTTCCGTCCTCTGTATCGTGTTTGTTGTCGCCATGTCCGCGGCGCTCGTCGTGACGGGGTTTATTGGATGAGGTTAATCAAATATATGGACATTTTATCCATCAGTTAAAATAAAAACTGTTTAAAGCTAAAATATCAGCGATTTGGATAAGTTCTTCATACACTCCTTACCTGTTATGCATTTAGCCCTAATTTATCCAACAATTCAACCATTATAGACGAAATAAATTCCAAGTCTTTTTTTGTATAACTTCTGTCAGTGTTATCAAGTCCTTGAATGTGAATTTTATTTCTAAGTGCCCTGCTTATTTCAATCC
>CAZZPB010000078.1:0-5951 GCA_964655905.1 uncultured Candidatus Peribacteria bacterium | reverse complement strand
GGAGACCAGGAAATAGCGTACAGTTTTGGCGGCAATGTCTATCTAAAGGAAAATTATAAAACCAACCCCGCGCGCGTTTACTATGGAGGAGAACCGCGAAATGTAGAGACGCAAAATGTAGAGACGCAAGATTTTGCGTCTCTACATTTCGCGGTAAATAATTTTGAAGTCACATCCCGCGGCAACAATACGGTTGAACTATCGTGGGATCCTGCCGATCAAACATCTGCCGGATACGAAATTACCCATGCCCTTGCATCGGGCGAAGACATGAAAAAAATCATCGTGCCGCCGGATAAAACAACATTTTCATTGTCCCTGCCGAATGGCTTTTATTACGCTCAAATCCGTTCTTTTGATAAAAATAACGTATTCAGCAACGCGTCCGATACCATTCTTTTGGCGCCCTCAATTTGTCTGAATAAAGATGCACCCTTTCCAAATGGAGGCCCAATGGAGCGCACAGTTCCAATTTTTAAGCCACTGACGATTGATGCTTCAAAATCTTTTGATACGCACGGGAAAATTATTCAATATTTCATTGATACAGACCCAAATGTTGATAGTGACGGCGACGGCAATCCAACGAATGATAAAAATCTTGGACATGACCTTGATACAAAAATAGACAGTGACGGTGACGGTATTCCAAACAACGATGTTGATGATCCTATTTTTAAACTCGGCCCTTACAAAGATTTGAATGATCGAAAAGTCGTGCTGAATGTTGTTAATGAAGCTTTGCAGTCGGCTCAGCAATTTATTACCATTCATGTTACGGTTCCAGAAATCGCTTTGGATAGCGAAAGCATTACAAACGGAACTATCAAAGGCAGCATAAGCCCCCCCGAAAGCGAAATACCTGTAAGTATTATTCGCGACAGAGGCGGTGTTTTGACCGCATTGAAAACGAAATCCGCTGATATAAAAGGGAAATATCTTACCGATGCCAATGGCGCATTTAATATCAATGATCTTAATTTGAAAAATGTAATTCTTCTCAAAAATGAAAAAGGTGAAATTATCGCTGAATTAAATCCGCGCACCGGCCGCGTCCTCATGAAAGATAACCGTTATAGCATAGAAACGCTGCCGGCTCTGCAGAGCGGTTTGCCAACACGTATTGTTGTTAAACAAAACCGTGATCAAAAAGTTATAGCGACTATTTTTCTTGTAATAAAAACAAAGAATAATGTTATTATTGACCCTGCCGCGCTTCTTTACAACAAAAACAGCGTGGCCTTGTTGAAAGATGTTCATGTTAAAGATAACAGCCCGCTTGATCAGTTTGCATTCGTTCAAATTTCTCCTGAAGATACCATCTATCCTGGAGGCGTCTTCATTGTTGATACTGCAAACAAAAAACTCATAGCAATTCTGGATAGTACGGGCAATTTTTATGTTTTGGATGATCGTGTTAACCTGCGGCTTAAAGATGCCACGCATTTGGATGAACCTTTGATAGTTGAAATTTTGTTTCAATCATCAGTCATTGGAGAATTTTATGTGGCGATTCAAACGGAAAAAGATTTGCAGGTTTTATTTGAAGAAAATTTCAAACCATTTGTTGAGGCTGCCCAAGCCAAAATCCAGCGTCCGGACAACTATGATAGCGTTTCCGACAGTGAAAAACTGCGCTTCGGCCGTTCCCCAAGCCAAAAACTCGTGCTTCCATATAGTGATGTTTCCAAGTCCCATCCTTATTATCAGGATATTTTTAGACTGTGGCTGCGCCGCGTTTTTGAAGGCATTCCGCGATGGAACAAAACGCTGTTTGAACCGGAAAAATCGCTGACCAGAGCGGAATTTGCACATATCATGCTTAAAATCTTTTGCATTATTCCGCGTCGGGAAGCTTACGAAGATCCATCGCCGTTTAGCGACATCGCCTACAAAAAAACTCAATTGCCGTGGTATTACGGTGCGGTGAAAGAGGCTTATTTCCAGGGTTTTGTTACAGGTTATAAAGGCGAAATTGATAAAAAAACAGGTAAAACAAAATTTAAATCGGAGGCCAACATTACCCGTGCTGAAGCCGTAAAAATCATACTGGAAGCGTTGGAAAGAAAAGGAGTGATCACCACTCCAAAAATTGCAGTTACAGAGCCATATTATCTTCCATACCTGAAAATCGCCCAGGATTTAAATCCTTATTTGAAGGGAAAAAGCCGCGTCAACAAACCATTTATTCTTACAAAAGAAGAAGCGGCGCGTCCAAACGATCCAGTCAGCCGCGGCGCTTTTATCGCCATGGCAAATCGCGTTTTAACAGCTTATGACTGCTCTCTGATTGATGACGACAATGATGGCATGCCGAGTTACTGGGAACTACAAAATGGTCTCAATCCGTACGATCCGGTCGATGCCGATCAAGATCCGGACAAAGACGGCCTGACAAACCTGGAAGAATACCGTCATGGCACGGATCCGCATAATCCCGACACGGACGGCGGCGGGGTCAACGATGGCGATGAGGTCAAAAATGAAACAAATCCACTCGATCCAAAAGACGATTTTAAGAAAACAAAAACGTCGCAGCCATCAAAGCCCGCCCAACTGTTCAATCTTGACGAAGGTATTTACCTTATCCAGAAAGCATGTTCCAGCTGTCCATGCCCTTTGACGCTTGAGTATACAGCGGATCTCATGCCCGGAGACCGTATTTTTGCCGTGATTTCCAATGATGATAATTCGCAGATTTTCAGTAAAAGCAATGAATTGGAAAAAATGTTATAATACGATAATGACCAAACACCAATGATCAATGGCCAAACACCAAATTCCAAACATGACCGGATGACCAAAATTCTAAATTTTGGATGGGTGATCGCGCTCATTTTTATGCCGTTTTTTGGTAATTTTTTTGTGGATGCAAAGGCTGCCGTTTTGCCTGCCGGCAACAATAAATGCGAATCTGAAATAAAAGGGCTTGCCGCAGATCAATTGAAAGATTTTCGTGATTTTCTTGAGAAAAATTTTCAGAACAAAAGTTCAACATCATCCCTTTTACCGCTTGTTTTAGGTAAATATCGTGAAATGCGCCGCGAACTCTACAACATCCATAATCAGTATTATCCAAACCAGGGAGCCGCCCAGAGCGTTGTCGGTCTTGAACCGGCCGGCTGTCTTAAAATTGTTGAAGATACTTTGACAGATGCCAGAATTCTCCTGCGCAAACAAGCGGTTAAAACATCCGGCGTAAAAAAAACTACCGCTCTAATAGAAAAATATCAGGCAATAAACGATATGCTGAGTGGATTACACCAACAATTTGTCCTGCTTAAGGGCTACCTTGATACATTTGCCAATAAACTTCCCTGTTATGTTAAAAATCAATGTCTTAAAAGCCGTTAGTATTTTTCTGGTGCTTACTGCCGCTTCCGTGAGCGCTGCCGATCCTGTACACGGCGGAAACCTGAAAAATCCTTATGATTCTGATCTGTTGAGTGTTAATCAGATTATTTCCACATACCACAATCATGTCAACGAAACATTCAACAATACCATACGGCTCATGCTGGAGGCGCAGGAAGCCAGCGCAAAAAAACCCGGCGCGGCCGATGATCCAAATGGAAAACCTCTTAAAAGCGCCGTCGAATGCCTTGATCCCTCCAATAATCGCAATTACAGCACTTTTTGTTTATCCGTCGTTTTATTGGGCGGCAACAGCGATGAATGTCTCGTTCCAGTTTCAGTGGGGACAGGTTTGAAACCCCTTACTGAAGATTTTAAGAAATTTTGTGAACTTGGGGGTGGCGCGCGACCGCTGAAGGGATATTTGAATTTTAAGGCAGCCCTGGAGAGAAAGAAAAAAAATATTTTTGAGACGGAAAAAGATAGGGATAAATGGCAACAGCTTGGGAAAAACACATTGGACTCCGCAACGGCAATTGGAAAAATTTTCAGCCGCAATACCAATATCGATGAGGAGATTAAGATTGCCAAAAAGGCCTTGGATCAAACGCTTTCAGCGTACGATCAGTTGCGTTTGGCGTGGCCCATGCACGTCCGCTATAAGCAGATTTACAAAGATTTGCAGGATTACCGGGACAAAATTGTTGATATCCGCCATCAGGTTGATCTTTATCCTTCAAAATTTATTGATTTAACAACGACAAAATGTCTGTAAACATATTAAAAAAAGTTTTTCCCATTTTTGGATTGATAACGGTTCTTTCTATTCTATCAAGTCTTATTTTAAGATCTATCGCGTTTGGAGCGAGTAGTGATGATAATGCATGCACTATTTTTGCCTGTGGAGGAAATGTGGCCGCAAAATATCTTCAGCTAAATATTCCGGACGGTGATTGGACTGATATTTTTGGCACTGATGACCCAAAAAAAGCGGGACAGGATCTCTATAAAAAAATCTATGGCATGACCAACGTTATTCCGGAACGTAAAGCTGTGAAAAATATTTCCGGCAAATTTGGCACAACCGAATCCAATCTCTTGCAGCTTTTAAATAATGATTTTAGTCCAATCATGGAGCACAGCCCGCATTTGACGCAGCAGGAAGCCGTTAACAAAATGTTTGAAATTCAGCAACGCTTTCAGGAAGAAAAAGATTTGCTTGACTTGGAAGCGGATGTCAAAGCCACAGTTGAACCCAATGAAATTTTTGCCAATGGCAATATTGATGATTCCGGCTTTGATCTTGTGAATGATTTGGACAATATTCAAAATATTCTTTTCAAAAAAATCGACCCAATTGATATCGGAGGAACATATGATGCTACGGGTGAAAGCAGTCCGGCAGCCAAAGAAACAAGCAGAGGCGGATCACGCTCCGTCTCCATAAGAGACACAACGACGTCAGACCCGGCCTACAGCGGCATTGTCGCGGAAAAAATACCGGAAACCGGCACAAAAACACGCGTTCTTCCTTTGAAAAAATACGCAGACAAGTATGGTACGGAACAAAAATCTTTGCCCCCCACCGTCCCCGCCGCGGCCGTGAATTCAAATATTTGCGTTGTAGAAAACAATTTGAACAAATCTTTACAGGATTTTGCGCAAAATCAATTGAAAGACAGCCGTTTTAAAGAAACCCCAACTCGTACGGAACAAAAATCTTTGTTCCCAAGTTGGGAACGGTCGCGACCGTTCCCAACTGATAAAACGGCAGCCGATATCCCAGAATTTACCTATAGTGACACCACACCGCCAACGCCTCTTAAACCTGCCTCCGCGGATAACTGGCTAAAAAAACTTCCTTGTAACGATATTTTTTGCCTAAAAGTCAATTTTATCAAAAAACCCGCTACTGCCACTTATCGCGACGCTGATAACTGTATTGCCTGCCATATAGAAAAAATAGATGAGAAGTTGAAACAAACTATCAATCACAGTCTTGTGCCGGCAAAAGCCACGGGCAATCTGCTGGAACCAGGGCTTTGTAAATCAGCAACATTTGATCTTTTGGGATCAGGATTACTGGGATTGCGTTTTCATGCTGTCTCAAAGCCGGTTTTAACTCCAACAAATGATGATCTTATTTATGGTTCTTCAATTGTGCAGGAATGGGAAAAATTCACCAATACGTATAAACCTTTTCCTTTTGAAGAAAAAAGGGCTTCCGAGCCAAAATCAGATGATGAAACATCAGAACCCCCTTCGGATGAAACGGAAAAAGCTGCAGTAAAATCTTTAGCAGAAGCCGGCGAATCAACAAAACAGGAAGATATTTTAAAAACTATTCAAAGACAAAGCGAAAAAAGCGCCCAGGAACGGGAAAAAGCCATTTCCGTTGCGGAAACGGCTATACAAAGCGACGTTGCTTCCGGTTTTTATCAGGCCATCGCGCGCGAGCTTGAGCAGATGAATTATTACTTCGACAGTTTCCGCGACATGCTTGGCAGCCTGCATAAAAGAGTAACCGGCGGCGAAGGAGCCTGCGTATTGCTGAAATCTAAAAAAGAATGCACATAGGGAACGGTTTGTAGGGAACG
>CAZZPB010000077.1:0-3620 GCA_964655905.1 uncultured Candidatus Peribacteria bacterium | reverse complement strand
AGAGTCGGTGACTGGGCCGTTAAAACAAGTTTTGAAGGAGCGGCGCTTACAGGAATGAACGCCGGTCTTGCCTGGATGCAGGGTCAATCGTTTGGCATGGAAAAAGCGTGGCAAACCTATAAGGATAATTTTGTGTTTTCGGCGGGCATTGGCGCAATACATGGCCTAATGGGGCGCCCCGTGTTGCCGCCGGTTGTGGAAAAAAGAACTGTTGAGATTGAAAAGGCCAAGGCTTTAGACACGCATTTTTTATCACATTTTACCAAAGAACTTCCGGCAGAACTAAAAACTGAAGGCAAAGAGGCTAAAGACGTGGCAGGCTGGATCGGCAAAGATGGTCAGATTCACTACGGCAGTGAGTATTTTAAAGCCGAATTTGGCGTCGAACTTGCACAAACTGCGGATGGGAAAAATATTTTTAAAGTTGGAGACAAAATAATGAGCCCAAAGGAATTTTTTGGAACTGATAAAGGCAAAGAAGTTTTAGCGGAAATGAAAAATGTGAAAATCCATGAAGTTACACATAGGGTGCTGGAGCTTTTACAGACCCAGAGCAAAGGCGAATTTGGCAAAAACCTTGCGGAATTTTTAGCAAAAAATCCGGAACTTGCCGCTAAACTGGAAGCAGGCGGCAAGGATTTTCGCAATGTTCAGGAACTTATATGTCACATTGCCGATGGTAGTTTGCCAATTACTAAAAGTGAAAAAGCTGCTCTGGAAGCGCATATTGCCGAGACTATTCCAGGGTTTAGTTTTGATAAAGCACGCAAGATTGACACTCGTTTATTGGTATCTGTATCGCCGGAAAAACTGACGAGAATGTTTGCAGATACAAAAGTTGAAGCAATTCCATCTTATAGACCGTTAAAATTAGAAGAATTAAATGAAAAACCTGTAAGAACAAAAGATATTTTAGCAATTGGCGACATTCATGGAGATTTTCAGGCATTTGCCAAAACGCTTGAGCAGGGGGGCTACGCTGAAAAAGATCCTTTGACAGGACAATTACGATTAACCGAAAAAGGCAAAAAAACAACAATGGTTCAAACCGGGGATATTTTTGACAGAGGCGAAGATGTTTTACACGTTTTAGATCAAATAAAAGCACTCAAACAGCAAGGGGCCGACATACGCCTGACGATTGGAAATCATGAATTGATGGCTCTGGAAGCCCTGACGGTTGATTCAATTAAAACAGAAGACAAAACTTTTTATGAAAAAATAAAAGAATTGATTCAGGTTGCAAATGAAAATCCTGACCTTAACATGCTTGCAACCTTAAGTGGAGAATCTGAAGATGTACGAGGTTTTTCACATTGGTACTTTCAAGGAGGAAAAGAGGTTCTGTCTGCTATTCAGAAAAAATATTATCCCACCGCAAGCCATGTTGACATCAGAGAACTTATAGGAAAATCGCATGAAATATTTTTTGGCAATGGCGAATATGGACCATTGATCGGTGCGATGAAAACAATGGTTCAAATTGATGATGTTCTTTACGTTCACGCGGGCATTGACGATAAGTGGGCCACGGTTATAGAAAAACAGGGCATTGATGGCGCCAATCAAATTTTAGCGCAGGCATTTCAATCTGGTAATTATAGTTATGTTAACAAAGCCGGCAGAGGTGGCATGGCAAAGGCATTTTGGACAAGAAAAGAAACTATATCCGAATATGCAGCCAAAGTATTGAAAGCAAAAGGCATAAAAGCTATCGTGCACGGACATATGCAATTGGATAGTGGGGTTCAAACCATAACCAGTGCCCATGGTATTGCCATAATCAATAATGATGTAGGCATGTCGGCGGCATATCATGGACACCATGGAGGATTAAAGATTGAAAAAGATGGCAGGGTTTCAGCTTTTAGTGGAAAAGGCGGACCCGCAATGAGAGAACTTACCCAGCTTCCAACACAAAAAATACTTGGAGTTGGTGATAAAGTGTTGATTGTAAGTACAGATAGGGAAAATACGCATAATGCAAAAATAAAAAATATAAATCCATACACAGGAGAAGTAACGGTTGTATATGAAACCGAACAGGGCAAGTTTTATGAAAAATCCTATAAAAATATGGCTGCATTGGAACGTGAGGTAGAACTTGCGGAAAAAATAATACCAATAAACCAGGAAGTATATGTAAAAAGAAGCAGCGGCCCAGCAGAAAAAGGTTGGTTCGTAAAAAAAATGAATCCGGACGGAACTTACGATATAAATTCACCTGAACGGGGTCTTCTTAAACGAGGGATGGGCAGAGATGAGATCTTTACAATATCGGAAGTTGAGAAAGGAGTTGCAAAAGAAGGAAAAATCGAAAGCAGCGCATTGGCATTTGAAAAAATGAAATTTCAGATTCTGGGTGAAAAGCCAAGTCTTTCACCAGTTGATTTTCAAAATTTGTTCAAAGACCGGACGTTAAAACAACAAAATGTTGGAAATTGTTATTTAATTGCGGCACTAAATAGTCTGCATATTTCACCCAATTTTGAATTGTTTGTGCGGACTTCTGTCCGTACTGTTGGTAAAGAATGGGAAGTAAAAATTCCTCTTGGCGATCCTGATGGACGATGGATTAAAGTAACATCCATGGATTTATTACAGCAGCGAAATCCATCACTTGGGAAAAGAGATATTTATGGAAAAATAGATACAAGAGAATTTCTTAAACCTGTTGATGCTGCCAAGGGATTTCAAATATTGGAGGCTGCGTTCATAAAATATAAAACAGGAGGACAACTTGATCGCACTGTAATTGAAGGCGGATTTGGCCATCAAGCACTTTTAGGTCTTTTCGGGAAAAATTTCAAAAAGGTAAAAATTGATGGTTCAATGGGCTTACACGGGCCCGACGCAGCAGTATGGCAAATGAAAGGCGCAACTCAATTGCAGTATAAAGAAGCGCCACAATTTTCAGAAGGAAAAGACTCCAAAGTTAAAGATGATTTATATCATTTTCTTGATACATTTCATCCTGCCAAACAAATGGCAACGGCAAATACGCCGCCCGCGGAAGGCGGGGATACAAAAAGTTTCAAAATTCCCGGAACTGATTATAAAGTTTATCATAGTCATGCATATTCCATTGTAAAAACTACACGTGCTGATTTGACACCTGATAAAATAGGACGTGTTCAAATAGCCAACCCATGGGATACAGGAAAGGTTATTGAGATCACATATGACCAATTTTCCCAAGTATTTTCTCAAATTTCCGGAGTTGAAATTGACTATGCCGCCATACTCGCCCAGCATAAAGGCGCAGCGCAAAAAGCCACAGAAAAATAATTATTTTTTAATTATAAATCCTATGACATTAGATAGCTTAAATGAAGATCATAACGATATGGACAGTTTTATCAATAAATTTAAACCGTTTATTATTGGAACGGTAATTGCAGAGGTTAGAAGTGCTCATCCAGCAGCGAATATCGATCGAACTCAATTGGAAGTAATTAATAAATTCTCCTTGCAGGATGGAGACCATGTATACGTTCGTGTCTTTGATAGGAAAAATAATACAATGTATGGAGTTGTTGTTACATTACGGGAGGGCAATCCTATTCAATATGAATGCGCAATGATTGCAGTATAAGAAAAACTTCCATTTGACATTTTAG
>CAZZPB010000076.1:0-10369 GCA_964655905.1 uncultured Candidatus Peribacteria bacterium | reverse complement strand
CCTTCGGGCTCGTCTAATGGAAAACAAAAGCCTTAAAGATTGCGAGGAAGAAATAGTTTTGTTGGTTAAAGATGCCAAACGCGGCAATACCGACTCTTTCGCCAAACTTTATGATTATTATGTGAACCCGGTATATCGCTACGTCTATTACAAGGTCAACAAGGAGGACGCTTTGGATATCACCGAATCCATTTTTCTCAAAATATGGGAAAATTTAAGGTCATATCGCAAAATAAAAGGAACTTTTTCCTCCTGGGTTTTTAAAATCGCCCATAATCTCATTGTTGATTATTACCGCCTGCGGCGGCAGTACGTTCCAATTGAAGATTTGAATCTTGCGGATGAGAAGCATGAATCCGACCCTTCTGCCAGAACCCAGCGGGCTTTAGATCAGGAAAATCTGAAAAAAGCCCTGTCTCTGCTCAAGAAAAAATATCAACAGGTAATTCTTTTACGCTATGTGAACGGTTTGGAGCTTTCGGAGATCGCGAAAATCATGAAAAAATCCGAGGGCAGCCTGAGAATTCTTAAATTTAGAGCTCTTCAGGCCCTAAAAAAAGTGTGTGAAGAAATGAATATCAGTTATTAACGTAACAAACCGCCTGTCCGTTCGTTTCCCAGTAGCGGAACAAGTGTCTTTGTTTCGTAATTCGTAACTCGTAATTCGTAATTCGTAACTTGTAACTCGTAACTTGTAATTTGATAAGGAATAAAGATTTTTGTTCCGCACTGTCAGATCAATAAAAATATGTTTTTCTGGAATAAATCGCCTAAAAATCGGCATGAAGTTGATTTGCTTGAAAAAAAGCTCTCGGAGCTGCGTGTTGCTGATATATCTAAAATTGACGCGCGTAAGCTCAAAAACAGGGTCTTTACGCTTCTTTCTTCAAACAATAAAGAAGAACTTGTGCCTTACAGTCTGCGGAATTTGATTTTGCAAATTCGTGAGGCAAGTCAAAAAACCATTATGGATTTTGTTGAATCTTTGCGAATCAAAGAAAAATTATTAGATTTAATAGAAAGTTCTTCTATCCAGACGCAAGGCCGGCAATTCGGGATTTTTGGCAATTTCAAGTATTTTAGAACGGTTTTTGCTGGAATAATATTATTTGTATTCGTGTTATCAAGTGTTTTTTTGGTTCCTTTGAAGATACCTGTTACCCATGCCTCGCGTTCCACTTATTTTGAAGAAGTTACGGGTAAAGTTTTGGTTTTAAGAAATGGAACGTTTTTGCCGGCATCCGTTGGTTTTTCTCTTCAGGAAGGCGATGTGATTTTGACTAAAGATAACGGTTTTGCCAGTGTGCGCTTTTTTGATGACAGCGTAAGCCGTATGGCTGAAAATACGCAGATAGCATTAAAACGTCTATCTTCCGAACCGTTCAATCCGGTCGCGACGCAAATTGAACTTTTGTTGCAGAACGGCCGTTCGTGGTTCCGTGTTTTAAATCTGGTTGACGAAAAATCTTTGTTTACGGTAGCAACCGCGCAGGTTGCGGCTTCAGTGTCAAAACGCGCCGCTTTTGACCTACAGGTGCATCTTTACGAAAATTATCTGTCAGTTTTTGATAATGTTGTAGATTATTCTGTGAACAACGACTTTTCGCCTCAGACCAAATCCTTATTGGCAGGTTTTCAGGCTCATGTTTCAAAAGACGGCAAAGTGAAGACCTCTGTTATTGCTGAGAACGATGAGGATGAAGATGATGCTGCGAAATCCGTGGAGTGGGTTAAGGACAATTTAAAACGCGATAAAATTCACGGTGACAGTGTCGTTGCCGAAAAAGAAAAAGCATTGACTGTTGCCAGCAGTCCAGAGGCTGCCCGAAGCGAAAAATTGAATAACGATGACAGTAAAGTTTTATCCAACCAGGAACTTGAAAAATTACGTTTACAGTTTTTAGATTCACATAAACGGCTTTTATTGGGTGCAACATTTTTGATGCGCCGGCAGGTTGAAGAGGGATTGCGGCTGATAAATGAATTTAAAAATACTGTTAAAGAGCTTGCCGCACGTCTAAAGGATCTTGAAAAAACCGATCCAATGAATGCCGGGCTGTTGCGTTCGATGATTGCGGCGAAAGTTGCTCAACAGCGCAAGGATGTGGCAACTTTGCTTCCCAAAGATGCTCTTTATCCGTTGAAACAAATTTTGGCTGAAACGGAAATTTTGCTGGCCGACAGCGATGTTGACAAAATACAGCTGCAATTATCTTATTTGGAAAGCAGGCTTCTGGAGGCGCAGGCGCTGGTAAAGAGTGAAAAATTTGATGAGGCGGAAAATATTCTCAAACAATATGAGCGGGATATTCACAAGATTGTGCTGCAGGTGCGGGATAATAATTTTGATGAATTGAACAGCAAGGTTGTTGCCCTGTTCAATCAACAGATAAAACAGATTAAAGCGCTGACGGCCATTGAAAAATCTCTTTATCCAATGCAAAACCGCTTACTGGGGCTGGTGCGCTCCCTGCGCTATGCACTTTTACAAAAAGTCATAGTAGCTTCGGGCGACGTCGAAGGTTCGATTCCAGTTGTTCTTTTACAGCAGATGAAGGATTTGCTTCAGACGTATTTGTCCGATGGCGCTTTTGATAAAGAGTTTGTGGCGGTTTTAAATAAATTGTTACAGAAAAGTACGAACAAGCCCTATATGGATGCCGGAGCGCCTTCCAAACTGCCCGAAGACTTGGGTGTGGTTAAGCTTTTTGAGGGACAGATTCCGCCAAAATTTGCGCCCGATGCTGAATTTGCCCATGATGATGACAACAAAAAATCTTTTCAGGATCAGGAAGTGAACAAATCCGCAGATAATGATAAAACGTCTGGTAAAGCTAATTTGTGAATTGTGGAACCTCTCAAAATACAATTTTCAGAGGGTTCCTTAGCGCAAATCAAAACCTTGTCAGTAAACCCAAAATGACTCCAACGGTGGCGAAGAAACTTCTTCTAAGTTTATTTTTTCTCCTCCTCCTTAAGTATGGTATTAGATGCTTCTTTTTTTATTTCATCAGCGCCTGGTAACTTAGAATACTCTGCGTAAAATTGTACTGCAGCAGCAGGATCCTTTTTGGCCGCAGCAATAACTAATTTTTTGACAAACTCTAGCCCTTCTTCTCCTGCGCGCGGAGTATATTTAAGGATTTGTTGAACCAATTCAAGTACTATGGCAGGGTTCTCCAAAGCCATTTTCTCAAGTGCGGATTTTGCAAAATTCTCCGTGGACCATTTGTCGTAGTTCATCAATGCTGAACGCACAATCTTTGGGTCACTAGATTGTACCGCAAGTTGAATCATCTCACTCAAAAAAGGCGATTTTTTTTCTGAGCTTCGGTCCCCGGCAGCAAATCGAAAAACTACTCCAGGTTGATGTTTTACTACAAATTTAATAGCATCAAATTTGCCATGTACAATTGCTGTTTCAAGTATCGCTGTGGCTACTGCTTCATTAAGAGCCGCCTGTTGTTGATCTGCTGCGGTAATCTTTGAAATTGCTTCAGTAAGTACATCTTTAGGATCAGTAATATGTGAGGCATATTTATCATAGTAAAGCGCCGCGGCGTTTGGATCTGCTTTTGCTGCACCAAGAATTATTTCTTCATGATTCTTTAATACTGCAACTGTGTCAGCATATTTTAGCTTATCAGCAGGGGTCACTTTTTTATTATTACAAAAAACCGTAGTCAGTAAGCCGGCATAATTTTCTGCATTTATAATCTTGCTTGTTGATCCAGATTTAAATAATTGAATACAATCACTAATTGCGCAAGTAGCGGCTATATGATCTAAAGCATGTAGGTATGAACCATATCCACTCCGTTGTTGATCTTGCAAGCCTACTATACTTGGTCCAAGCTCTACAAGGTTTTCTACAGTTAAGCCAATGTTGGATATATCATAATTATGCAATGCGTCCAACCAGTCTAATACTCTTTTTTTTACAGGATTACTACGTGAATCAAGCTCCAACAGAGTTCTGATAGGTATGCCTTCTAGTACTTTTCGTACATTGCCTGTAGCGGTATCCATGCTTATAAGATCATAAACTGCTCTGGCTCGTTTTTCCTTTTCCGCCGGCGTTATTCCTTTTTCATTAATGTAATTCATTAAAGTATCTAAAGTGTATGTTTGCCCTTTAAATTCATATTCTTTTTCATTGTCCAAAGGCGCAGTCATAGTATCTGGGGTTTTGCACCCTGCTGCGGCGCCAACTCCACCTAATACACTTATACCTACAGCTGCGGCGCCTACAAGACTCCTTAATCTAGAAACTTTATGGCCGGTGCCCTTAGGCTTTTCTTTACCTGATGTATATGATTCTCCTTCGTCTGGTACTGAATTTTGGCGTATTGGTAGCATAATTTTGATGAATGAAAATATAAAACAAACTAATTTTAGCAACATGTCGATATTTTGTCAATAGGTTTCTGAATTTATTCAGTTTTTGTTACCTCGTCAGTAAGCCCAAAATGACTCCCACGGTGGCGAAGAAACTTCCGATAATCCAAAAACGCATCACGATATTCGGCTCGGACCAGCCGCTTTTTTCAAAATGATGATGGATGGGCGCGATGTGAAACACTTTGCGCTTGAATATTTTTTTTGCCACCACCTGGATGATGACGGAAAGTGTTTCAATCACAAAAACAAATCCAATAAGAGGTAAAATAGCAACAGAATCGGTCATCATCGCTATGACGCCGAGGGTCGCTCCCAATGATAAAGCTCCAGTGTCTCCCATATAAAAATGGGCGGGAAAAATATTAAACCATACAAAACCAATTAGAGCGCCGACAATCACTGCGCAAAAAGCGGAAAGAATAAAAAGTCCATGCGTGTAGGCCAGCAGCGAAAACGCGCTAAACGCAATAATCAAAAGTCCGCCGGCAAGTCCATCAAGGCCGTCTGTGATGTTGACTGCATTGGCGGTGGCGGTAATGATAAAAATAAATAGCGGTATGTACCATATGCCCAAAACCATGTTGCCAAAAAAAGGTATAGAGACCTGATCATAGCCGAGTTTGAAATGAAACCACCAGGCTCCCATGGCGGCCAATAAAATCAGCCAGAAAAATTTTGGTTTAATGTTCAGTCCCTTGTTTTTTCCGCGATTTTTAATATTCAAATAATCATCAACTGCGCCAAGAATGGCTGCCGCGATGAGGGTAAACATTGGCAACCAGGTTTCATTGCGGTTTAGCAGCGAATGTTCCGTGATTTTTAGTACCGAGGACATGCTTGAAAGAAGCACAACAATAAGAACGGCTCCCCATATAAGAATGCCTCCCATAGTGGGTGTTCCAGCCTTTTTTGCATGAAGTTCCTGAAAAATCGCCGCTTTTTCTCCTGTTGAAGCGTGCTCTCTCAATTGTTTGCCAATTTTGTATTTATGCAGCATTTTTATGCATTTTGGAGCCAACAGCAGGGTGATAAGAAACGCGCTTATCTCCGATCCAAAGATCAATAAAAGATTGCGTATGACTTGAGCGGAAGCATTCATGTTATGGCCTGTAAAAAACTTAATACCAGTTATAGGTTCTAAATATCCAGTCAGCAAGGACCTTGGTTTCCTGGTAACGGGCATTGCTGTCCAATAAAACGGTGATGATGTCATGCCCTTTTTCACTTTCAATAATCGCAACAAGGCACTGGCCGGCTTCAGCCGTTGTGCCGGTCTTTAGTCCAAGCACTTTTAGATAACTGCCAAGAAGATCGTTGGTTGTGCTTATTTTGTGGGTCAATTTGCCGTTTGTTGAACTGATTTCCATTTCTTTAATGACTGCCGCTTTGCGGACAAACTCTTTTTCGTAGGCATAGCGTCCCAATATGGCAAGATCGTAAGCGCTTGAGTAATTGCCTTCCTCGTCAAAACCGACTGGATTGGTAAAATGAGTGTCTTTTAGATCCAGTTCAAGGGCTTTTTGATTCATTTTTTTTACAAACGTTTCAGGAGTATCGCTGTTATATGTGGCAAGGGCGTACGCCGCGTCATTGGCTGAATGTATGAGAGCGGCATACAAGAGATTGGCCACTGTGATTTTTTCCCCTGGTGCAAGCCATATTTTTGAACCTGCTACCAGTGTTGTTTTTTTGGCAATGGTAACTATGTCATCAAGTTTATTTTCTTCTAAAATAATTATCGCCGTCATGATTTTTGTGATGCTTGCAATGGGACGGCGGTCATAACTGTTTTTTTCATATAGTATAAAGCCGGTATTGGCGTCCATGGCAATGGCTGATTTTGCTCTGATGACAGGCGCGATATTTTTTGTATTATAATGTGGAACGGTCGAGGCTCCCAGGAGATCTGCCTGATTCCATGCAATAGGGGCAGCCCTGGAATTTTCCATATTATATGGAACCTCAATGCTAAAAAGTTTTGCGGACGCGTAAAGACTTAGAAGAGTGCTCAGCATGTGTTTTAAATAAAAATTTTAATTTTCTGTTTTTGCAGGGGCGGGTTTCAAACCCGCCCCTGCAAAAAACAATTTCAGAAACGGGTCTGGAATTCTTTTCTGCATATAATCTTCACCCAACTCAACAACAACGGATGTTTGCTGCTTTTTTTCGTTATTCAGATATTTTGACGGAATACCCGCCTGCATTTTAAACGGCAGGAATTTTTGTAGAAAATCCAGAATTTTTGGGTTCTTCCCATTTGGCAAGGGTCTGAAATATATTGTTGTTTCGGTTAAATTGCGATTTTCGGCATTGCTGTAATGAATGACGTTAAAACACATTCTTGACAGGAAATTTGTCACTTCTGAGGCGATATTCGGCTTTTTTGTGCCATTCAAGATTTGAATGGGGTCTTTTTCCGAAACAATCTGTGGATAATCAAAAATGGTTCTTGTGAAAAGATGAATATCATCATAAGAATTACCAGCGGGCAAAAGAACATATGCTCCATTGAAAAATTCCCGCGCGGGAGTGTACAAAAAACCGCCACATTCATTTGGATTGTCTCCAAGAACAAAAGAATGAACATTTTGCTTTTTTAGTTCAGTAGAAATTTTAGCAAGGGTAATAATTTCATTCACAGACAAATCAGTTTCGATGCCGGCGTTGACGGCAGCATATATTTCCTGAATTTTTGATGGATTTGTAAGTAGATTGAGGCTTAGAGCTTTTTCCTTGATTGCCGTCAAAAGTTGCTGCTGGCGATGGGCGCGGTCAAAATCACTTGTCGTCTTGCGGCTGCGGGCATACTTCAATGCTATTTCCCCATCCATGTGTTGCAAGCCGGCTTTTATGGCAAAAGGTTCATATTGAACTGTTTCCTTAAGGGGATAATAAGGGTCATAAATATCTTTTTCAACCATGATATTTACTCCTCCTATGCTATCCACCAATTTTTTAAAACTCTTAAAATCAATCCTGATAAAATAATCTATCCGGATGCCCGTCAGAGCCGCTGTTACATTTTTTAATTCTTCCATGCCAAGTTCGGAGGACTTGAATCTGTTTTTAGCGATGGAATAAATTTCATTTATACGTTCACCACTTTTCAATTGTCCGCTCTTTACATAAAGATCTCTGGGAATGGAAAGCATCGTGATGGTTTTATTTTCATGATCAATACTGGCCATCATTAGAGTATCAGTTAAATCACCCCCGTCATGGCCTTCACCCCCTATTCCGGCCAGAACGATATTGGTATGCCCAAAATTGTCTGTTTTAAGGCTCTTTCCGAATGAAAAAACTATTGCTGCCAGGTTAAAGCTTTTCACAACAAAAACGAGGCTGAAAACCACAAGCGCCAATGCAAAAATACTTATGCCGGTAGTTACAAGTTTAGCTTTTTTTTTGTTGGAAAAAATTTTCATGACATTTTTTGCCGCGGCATTTTAAAATTTTAAAAACTGATTATTGATAATTTAATGAAAACTGATTATTGGTTATTGATCATTCAATGTACAACACCGTCAATTTTAATATACCGCTATCATCTGCCGTCAATCCTATGCCAATGCCTGTCCAGGACGGTTTTAGAATATCGGCGCTGCCTGTTATTTCAGAGGTGAGCTTTTCAGGGACGTTGTGTTTCAAAATAAAAGCCTGTACAGATTTTGGCGTGATAACCTTTTGAATAGCGTTGGACAGTGTAGTTGAGTCGGGAGCCGTAAAACTGAAAAAGTTTTCTTTCACCATTCTGTTACTCCACAAGTCCGCGATACCGTCGAGCGTGCCATCCTTCAAAAGCGTTTTAAGAGAGGCTGCGCTCCTTTTTTCATTTATTTTGGTTAGCATGGTAGCCTTTATGCTATTGAGGTCATCTGCCGTTAATGGAAGCGTTGAAAATTCCTGAACCGTAATAATTGTGTCGGAGCCGCTTTTGCCCATGCCGATTCCAACCCGTTGCCACCTTGAATTTAAAACATTTTTGCGGTGGACGGCGCTGCGCATAAGTCCATAATGGGCGTAGAGCAAAGAGGGGGTTTTGGCGAGGTTTTCTCCCACGTCCGTGGGTATTTTTTGGGTGAGACGGCGCATGTCAGGTGTCTGATTGTCCGGGTTCACGTGGCCAAAAAAATTTCGTATCACCATATCATTTGTATGGTTTTGCGCCAAGATATTCAATTGGTCGTCCAATACAACCGCTTTAAGTCCAGCAGACGTCCTCTCCTGATTTATAAGATCAAGAAGCTGTTTGCGGTAATCATCAAGGCTTAAAGTGGAGGCCGCTTGCGTTTCATTTTCCTGAAGATCAAAAAAATCCGGCACGAATGGAATTGTGTCTTTTGGATAAATCGCCATATTGATTGCTGCTGCGCCATTTTTTTCATTAATTTCGATGATATGCGTGCCAGGCTGCGAAGGGGTATATTGAAAGGTTAAACTGTTGCCGGCCGGAATTACTGCAGAACTAAACGAAGTGGTTGTTGGCTGGGCGGAAGTTAATTTGAATGTTTCAACTTTTCCATCGGGTTTGATGACCGCTGCATCCAAAAGCAAATCTGCTTTTGCTGTTGCCGAAAAAGTAATTGGCTCCAATGAATTTGTTAATTCCGGAATATTGTCATACGTGATGTAATCAGGTTCATTTTTTGGGGCATTGTGATTGGTGGCGGTAAATTCCAATAGGGGAGATTTTACCCAATCACTGTCAACTCCCAGAGGCAAAGTTTGTGAAGCCACAGCGCTTTGAATTTGAACATACGTTGTCCCCGGCCTAAAATCCTTGAAGTCACTGTATGTCAGGTCAAAAGTGTTTTTCTTTTGTCTGAAAAAGAAAACTTTGCTTTGAGTATTCTGAAAAATAACCACTTTGCTAACCTGATTGGTACTGGTTTCCCAGTTTAAACTTGTCTTCTGATTTTTGAACTGGATTTTTGAATTTTGAGGCGCCGTGGCACTTTGAAAAGTGTTTTCTTTTGGTAGAGCCGGAAGTACGGAAATATTGGCGACCTTGCTGGTGCCTGAACTTCCAAGAATCAGGCCAAGTTTGAAATTGCCTGTTCTGCGGAAAACAAACGGTATACTGAAGCGATTATCCGTAACGGTACCAATACTGTTTTTTGAAACGGCATCGGTATCCGCCTTTGTAAAAACAAAAGCGTTCTTGTATGTGCTGCCTGCGATGCTTCCATCAAAATAATATACCTCATTCACATAGAAAATATTCGGAAAATTTTCCGTTAAAGCAACGTTGTCAAAAAAATCCTTTGAATATGTTTTGTAACCTGCAGGTGTGAAATTAAGTTCAGAAGATGGAGGAATAACAGGCGCAGGAGGAACCGATTTTTCCTGGGGCGGCGTTAATGGCAGAGCAGGCGCTACGGGAATGACCGAAGATAAGGGGACAGAAGCAACCGGCAGAGACATACCTGCCGTATCTGACGCGCCAGCTGTTATTTTATTTATGAGATCATCGCTATAGAGATCGCTTTTTGTTTCCGCAGTAATACTGGCACGGAAAAGAATTTCACTGATTCCCGCGCGCGACATATTTGCCGACGGCGAAAATAATTGACCGGTTTCTTCAAGAAAATTTTTCGTTTTTGCGTACATGACATAGCGCGAGTACCATGCCTTGGCTTCCGTATCCTGGTATGGCGCTTCGACAACTTCAGGCAGTTGCCATTTTTGAACAACCGCGATCATTTTTAAACCTTCAACTTTTTTGACTGATTGAGACGGTTTAAATGTTCCATCCTGGTAGCCCTCTATCCAGCCCTCTTTTTTTGCTTTTTTAACATATTTGGCATACCAGGCATTTTCTTCAACATCAGAAAAACCTGTTGATTCCTCCACATCTAAAGAAATTTTTGAACTTTCCAGAACAATTTTTAAAAATTCCGCGCGTGAAACTATTCTTTGCGGCTGAAAAGAGCCATCAGGATAACCTTTAAGAATATTTTTTTCACTT
>CAZZPB010000075.1:0-3165 GCA_964655905.1 uncultured Candidatus Peribacteria bacterium | reverse complement strand
ATTCTTTTTTATACCTTATGCGTTCAATTTTGAATATTTCTCTTCCAAAAACTAAAAAAACGGAGGTTCTCAAACGGGCAAAAAAAGCAGGAAGAAGCGTAAGTTCCTACGTTCTGTCCATCATTGAACTGGAACAACAGTTTATCAGTGAAGATGAACTGTTAATGATGGCGAAACAAGCTGAAAAAGACTACAGAACAGGTAAGGCAAAGCGTTTAAAAACACTGAAAAATCTGATGTGAATTGCATTATGAAAATCCGTGCTATTTATCACAATAAACAATTTGAAAAGCAATTCGGGTTTTTGCCCCAATTCATAAAGAAAAAAGCCTTTAAGCAGGAAACAATTTTTCGTAAAAATCCGTTCCACCCATCTTTACAGCTTCATAAATTAGGAGGCCGTTTACACGGTCTTTGGAGCATTTCCATTGATCGCGGATATAGAATTATTTTTCAAGTTATGAAAAATAGTGATGTGCTTTTCATCAGCGTTGGTAGACACGCGATTTATCAAAAATGAAGCTCCGAAGTGCTTATGCACGGGGTATCTCTTTCATTCAAGATGCGCTTGTCGCCTTTCGGGCGAACGGCATTCATTCATTGGTTCACGCCAATGGTATTCCGGAGCCCCCTTCTACGGGGAGCTTCATGCGAGCGCACGGCGCGAGCGCGAGCAAGGCGAAGAAGAGGGCGCAAGCCAGTTCTGAGCCGAAGCGAGCTCTATCAAATAAATGAAATTGCCTTGATAAGATGTACAGTTAAGTATACAATTGGAATGTACATTGAATCAGCATTATGATTAATATTGGTGATACAACCAAGATTGTAGGCACAACTGAGCTCCGGAATGAAATTCCCGCGATTACAAAAGATCTAAAAACGATGACTGTAATTGTTGTAAAACGTGGCAAACCGATTGCTATTCTTGAGGATTATGAAAAGCACAAACAAAAAGAAGAGTTTTTAGAAGAATTTGAAGATCTTGTTTTAGGTTATATTGCCAGGGATCGGGATAAAAAAAGCAGAAAAAGTGATTATATCTCCATAGAAAAATTGATGAAAAAATTCAAAAAACGAAGATAAAACTATGTATCAGATAAAAATACACAGGCTTGTGGATAAGGAAGATTTTAAAAGAGTTTCGCTGACTGATCAAAAGAAGATACTGTTCACAATTTATAAGAAGCTCAGCATTGATCCGGTGGCTTATGGTAAGCCCCTGAGTGATGATTTAAAACACTATTATCGCCTGCGTGTCGGCCAATATAGAGTCGTTTACAGAATTTATAAACAGGAAGTCATTGTGTATGTTATCAAGGTTGGACTGCGTAAAGATTTTGTCGTATATGAAGAGGCCGCTAAACGTTTAAAACTTTTTCTATAATGATGGAGTTATACGCCTATTTTTGTTTTAGCCGCTTCGCCAAGCGTATCAGCCCATACCAGAAAGGCTGATAGATAATTTCCCGCGCAGGAGCGTAATTTATCTGTTTTCCACCAAATTTCAGCTTAAAATCAGTGACGCCGGCCCAAGGGTGATTTGGCTGGTTTTGCGGAGCAACCCCCAAAAAATCGTAAAAATGCAGGCCTGCTTTTTTGGCATCCAGAATTGCTTGCCACTGCAACAAATAAGGCGCCATGACATGGCGATTTTCATTGCCGGAAGCGCCGAAATAATATATCGCGGTGTCCTTAAAATACGTCACAATAATGGCTGCCAGGGGATTTTGCTGATATGAAGCGACATATATTTTTGCGCGCGGGATAGCGGACTGCGATGGATTTTTTTTGTCCGCCGAAGCGCAACGCGAAGGCGGATTCAATGCATCAAACAAAGCCTGGTAGTAGCTGATAGGATGGCCGGAAAACTGGTCCCGCGTTACAGTCTGTTGAAGTAGTTTGTAGAAGACAGAAACGTCGCGACGGGAATTATTATCGCTCTCGCCGACTTGAACACCGTGTTTTTGCGCAATTTTGATGTTATAACGGCCTTTTGGTTTCATTTGTGCCAACAGCTGTTCTTCTGAAAGCGTGAGGTCCAAAATAAGCGTGCTTTCCGGTTGGTAGTGGGCATGCGCTGGACGCGCTGGGCGCTGTAGGGAACGCAGATCTGCGTTCTCTACAGCGTCCAGCGCCGGATCAAAACGAAAAAAGACAGCATTTTGCCCGTGAGCCAGCTCTGCGATTTTGCCAAAAAGCGGAGCGTAAATTTCTTTGTTTTGGTAATCTACAAGCGGTCCGCGCGGCGAGTAAAGCCAGCATTTGCCAAAAGGCAGTTTTTGACGAATTACCAGTGCTGAAGCCAAAATCTGCCCATTTTTATCTTCAATCGCAAATATCCAAAATTTATCTCTGGAAGCAGATTTGCTCTGAAACAAGCCCCATTCCCATGTTTGATGAATGGAACCCAAAGGATGCTGAGAGACAAAATGATTGTACCGCTCTTGATTTTTTGCGGAGATTTCGACCAACTTCATGAAAGAAATTATAATTCAGAAATTTGTTTTTTTAAAATTGGCAAATCCTCTTTGACCGTCTTCCATAGTATTTCTAACAACTGCATCTATTGTTTTCATGTCCTGTATAAATTCATTCAAACTGATATCTTTTGTGTATTCTTCTATTTTCTGAATAGACGTCGCGATGTCTTCTAAATATAGTTTTGGATCTCTATTAGACATAAACAACTTCCTTTAGAACGTAATTTTTAATAGCTGGTTTTAGCGCTTTTTCGGTCACTAAATCAACTTTTTTATCGAGTATTTCGCTTAAAAAATTTTCTAATCTTATAAAATCAAAAAACCCAATTGGAGATTCGAACTCAACCATGATATCTATGTCGCTTTCCCGATTTTGTTCATTCCTGACAAAAGAGCCGAAGATACCCAACTGCTTTACATGATACTGCTTTCTCAAGAAAGGCAGTTTGGTTTCAAGAATTTTCCTAATATTTTTAATTGAATCCATATGCTCAATAATAGGTATAAATGGGATAATTGGCAAATTTGAGTCTTGCCCAAATCTAGGATCATACGTTTTCTTCTTTGAATAAAAATTCAGGAAAAACTATGATCAAATCCGAAATCCGAATAACAAATGTCAATTCAATATCAAAGGTTCAAATGTCAAGTCAAGATGGGGGCTGAAAATTCCTGTTTGATATTA
>CAZZPB010000074.1:0-4034 GCA_964655905.1 uncultured Candidatus Peribacteria bacterium | reverse complement strand
AGCGGGCTCTATTAAAAAAGTGCGCATGTGGCAATTGACTTCCTGACACCTCTCGATTATCTTTGTTTTCAGTCTTTTATGCACTTTTGGATACTCATCTCGTCTTCCAAATTTCAAAATTTTCTTTCTAAACAATATGTTTGTGGTTGCTCCCTTCGGTCGCTTTGATTTCTTAACAACCCCTTCGGGCTTGTCTCATGTCAAATATTATTCTATTTTCTCTGATTGCCGCTGGCATTGGTATTGCTCTTGGTTATTTTTACCGGAAGCAACAGGTTGAACAAAAAAATAAAGATATTCACGAGAAAGGCGAACGTGTTTTTCATGAAGCCCAGGCGAAAGCGAAGGAATTGCTCTACGAAGCCAAAAATGAGGCTTTGCGCGAGTTGGAAAAAGTTAAGCTTGAAGAAGAAAAGAAACGCCAGCAGCTGGATAAGCTGGAGGTTCGTTTAGCAGAAAAAGAAGAAGCGGTCGATAAAAAGATTCAATCTGCGGACCAGTTAAAAATTGAGCTGGAAGGCAAAGTTATCGCGGTTAAGCAGCTGCGTGAGGAGGTTCAGCGTATTCATGATCTGCAGGCGACTGAACTGGAAAAAATAGCAGGTATGAGCCGTCAAGATGCCAAAGCGCTTTTGCTGAAACAGGTGGAAGAGGACTCGAAAGCTGAAATTGTGGACGCCATCAAAAGATCCGAAAAAGAGTTGAGAGATAAGGCCAGAGAAAGGGCAAAATTCATTTTAGCCGATGCCATTCAAAAATATGCCGCGGAAACGGCGACTGAATCAACGGCCACAGTAGTTAATTTGCCAAGCGATGACCTGAAGGGCCGAATCATTGGTCGTGAAGGCCGCAACATCAACACATTTGAAGAAGTTACAGGTATTGACGTGATTGTTGATGATACGCCGGGGTCCATTGTTATTTCCGGTTTTGATCTGGTGCGGCGATATGTTGCAAAAGTAGCCCTGGAAAAGCTCATTTCTGATGGGCGCATTCACCCCGCGCGTATTGAAGAAACCGTTGAAAAAACCAGAGAAGAGGTCAATAACATGATTAAGGAACTTGGTGAAAAGGCGGCGTATGAAACAGGCGTCGCGGGCTTGCATCCCAATCTAATTAAATTGTTGGGGCGGTTAAAGTTCCGCACAAGCTACGGCCAAAATGTGCTCAAACACTCAATGGAAGTTTCCTTTTTGGCCGCGAACCTGGCGTCGGAGCTCGGGGCGGACGTAAATATTTGTAAAAAAGCCGGTCTTTTACACGACATTGGCAAGGCCGTGGATCATGAAATCCAGGGACACCATGGCAGCATTGGACGTGACATCGCCAAAAAATTTGGTCTTCCGGATGCGGTTATTCATGCTATTGAGGCTCACCATGGCGATCCGGAACCGACTACGCTTGAGGCGATGGTTGTGTATGCCGCGAACGCAATTTCCAATGCCCGTCCCGGGGCAACGCGGGATAATCTTGATTCCTATATCAAGCGTCTTGAGGAGCTTGAAAATACTACAAATTCATTTGAAGGCGTGAAAAAATCTTTTGCCGTCCAGGCCGGCGCTGAAGTGCGTATTTTTGTCGCTTCCGACCTTGTGGATGACCTCGGAGCCATCAAACTTTCCCATGACATCGCGCGCAAAATCGAACGCGATCTGCAATACCCCGGCCAGATCAAGGTGAACGTTATCCGCGAAAACCGCGCCGAAGCGTTTGCGCTGTAGTAGGGAACAAAATTTTTTGTTCCCTACTACAGCGAAGATTAATTAGCACTTGACTCCCGTGTGTGCTAACGCTAGAATCCTCCTGCGCTCTAGATTGAAAGGGTGTTTTTACTCTTTAATTTTTTAAAAACTATGTCAGAGAAAAAAGTTCACAACCTCCGGCCGCTGGAAGATCGTTTGGTCGTTGAGGCCATGGAGGAAAACGAAAAAACGGTTTCCGGGATCATCATTCCTGAAACGGTTTCCAAAGAAAAGCCGCAAAAGGGGAAAGTTCTTGCGGTGGGACTTGGTAAATTTGATAACAATGGAAAACGGGTTCCCATGGAAATTCATGTTGGCGATATAGTTTTATTCACCAAATATGGGCCGACGGAAGTCAAAGTGGAAGGCAAAGAACTGCTTGTGTTAAACCAGTCGGACGTTTTGGCAATTTTAGAATAATGTAAGGATCTGTCGCGACCAATCCTTACAGAAAAAGGAAATTTTAATTCTTAATTTTACACCAACATGGCTAAACAGATTTTCTTCGGGGATGCTGCCCGTCAAAAAATTATCGCAGGGGTTAATCAGCTTGCGAATGCGGTGCGCATCACGCTTGGCCCAAAGGGTCGCAACGTTATTTTGGATAAAAAATATGGTTCCCCGACCATTACGAATGATGGTGTGACGATTGCCAAAGAAATTGATCTAAAAGACCCGTTTGAAAACATGGGCGCGCAGCTTGTGAAAGAAGTTGCCACCAAAACCAACGATGTGGCCGGCGACGGCACCACTACAGCCACTATTTTGGCGGCGGCGATTATTGCAGAAGGTCTGCGCAACGTGACGGCGGGGGCAAATCCTGTCCAGCTGAAGCGCGGCATTGATAAGGCAGTGGCTAAGGTATGCGAAAAACTTGATGAGATTAAAATGGACATTGGCAACTCCAAAGAAAAAATTGCCCAGGTCGCCACGATTTCCGCCCAGGATGAAGAAGTCGGCAAATTGATTGCGGAGGTTCTTGAAGAGGTCGGTCATGACGGCGTCATTACAGTGGAGGAATCACAAACAATGGGTCTGGAAAAAGAAATTGTCAAAGGTATGCAATTTGATAACGGCTATATTTCTCCTTACATGGTGACCGATCCTGCCCGTATGGAAGCCGTTTATGAGGATGTGAAGATTTTGATTACGGATAAAAAATTGTCTTCAATTCAGGAGCTGCTGCCTTTGATTGAGAAGATCGCGCAAATGGGGAAAAAAGAACTTGTGATTATTGCCGAAGACGTTGAAGGTGAGGCTCTGGCGACATTTGTTTTAAACAAGCTGCGCGGTATTTTCAGCGTTCTTGCCGTGAAGGCGCCGGCGTACGGCGATCGTCGCAAGGAGATGCTGAAAGACATTGCCGCCTTGACCGGCGGACGTGTCATTATGGATGAAGTTGGTTTGAAGCTGGAAAGTGTTGAGTTGAGTGATTTGGGTGAAGCTCGAAAGGTAATTGTTGATAAAGATAAAACCATTATCGTTGAAGGCAAGGGGCATAAAAAGGATGTGGATGCCAGAGTTGCTGAAATCAAGGTTCATTTGGAAAAAACGACTTCCGAGTTTGACCGGGAGAAGCTGCTTGAGCGGATGGCCAAGCTCTCCGGCGGAGTCGGAGTTATTAAAGTAGGGGCTGCCACGGAGACGGAATTAAAGGAAAAGAAACATCGCATTGAGGACGCTGTTTCCGCCACAAAAGCGGCCGTGGAAGAGGGCATTGTGCCCGGTGGGGGAGTTGCCCTGTTGTGGGCGGCGCAGGTTCTGGAAAAAATGCAGGGCGACAGCGATGAAATGACAGGCATTCATATTGTAAAGCGGGCGCTTTCTTCTCCGCTGTATCAAATTGCCGTCAATGCGGGCAAAGACGGTGCCGTGATTATTCATAAAGTTTTGGCGGAAAAGGCCGGTATCGGCTATGACGCGGCCAAAGACGAGTTTGTTGATATGGTAAAGGCCGGCATTATTGATCCTAAAAAAGTTACGCGTTCTGCGCTGCAAAACGCCGCTTCCATAGCGGGAATTTTCCTTACGACAGAGGCCGCAGTTACCGATTTGCCTGAAGAAAAGCCCGCGGCTTCAATGATGCCCGGCGGTGGCATGGGCGGCATGGATGGAATGATGTAATGGTATTTCCGTAAGGTACAGGCATGAATCATACGCAAATGACTTTGAATAAATAATATGTGGCATAAATTTCAAAATCCGAATATCAAATTTCAAACAAAGGTCAAATGTTTTAATTCTTAATATCAAACAGGAATTTTCAGTCCCCATCTTGACTTGACATTTGAA
>CAZZPB010000073.1:0-16586 GCA_964655905.1 uncultured Candidatus Peribacteria bacterium | reverse complement strand
TTGTTTAGTGCACTGAAAGCACACTTAGCGAGCTTAATCATCGTAGACGAACGAAGTTTGCCTGACACATTAATGTGTCAGGCAAACTTCGTTCGTCTACGATGATTAAGCTCGCTAAGTGTGCTTTCAGTGCACTAAACAATTGTATTTGCTCTACGGTATCTTGATTCCTAATTATGTCATCAATTGCAGATTTAACGGCAGCAACTCTCTCATTTGCACATTTTTGTTCCCAGCAAGCCGTATTGAGGTCACCCAATCTATCCTTTAACTCTTCAGGCTTAATGACTCCACTTTTAATTTGTTGTAAAATGTCTCCAATTGGTTGACTAAAACTGTCGTAAAATGTTTCCAATTTTAAAGCTTTCCACAAGTATTCATACGATTTCAAGTCTGGATAAAGCTCATCCAAGCTAGGTTTATTAGCCACATCACTCATAAAAATTTAATTAAAAAGCAGGCACCCTAAGCTAACATACCTATCGTCTTTTTGTCAAGTCAACATATCCGTAAGGTATTTTTTCAGCGCGGGGCCGATATCGGGTCTTTTGAGGGCGAAATCAATGTTGGCGGTGAGGAGGCCAAGTTTGGTGCCCGTGTCATAGCGTTTTCCCTCCAATTCATAGCCGTAAATTTTTTGATGGATGCAAAGTTCGCGCAGACCGTCAATCAGGCGGATTTCACTGCCGTGGCCCGATTTAGCCTTTTCCAGGGCCTTAATGATTTCCGGCGTCACGACGTACTTGCCGATGATGCCCAGGTTTGAAGGCGCTTTTGAAGGTATGGGCTTTTCTATAAATGATTCAATTTCACTCAGACGCGATTTGCTCCATTTTGCCTTGATGATGCCATAATTTTGAATTTCCTCTTTGGCTATTTTTTCAAGGGCCACAACGCTGCATCGGGTTTTCTGATAAACATCAATAAGCTGCTTGAGCGCTGGAATTTTATTATCAACAATGTCGTCGCCGAACAAAACGGCAAACGGCTCATTGCCGACAACCTCCTTGGCGCACAAAATGGCGTGGCCATCCCCAAGAGGCATGGACTGGCGCACATAGATAAATTTGGCCAGTTTCGCGATTTGCCTGACCTCTTTTAAAAGCGAATGTTTGCCTTTTTCGACAAGGTTGTGCTCAAGCTCAAAGGAATAATCAAAATAATCCTCAATGGAGCGTTTTCCGCGCCCGGTAACAATAATAATTTCTGTTATTCCCGACGCCACCGCTTCCTCAACCAGATATTGAATCACCGGTTTATCAACGATTGGAAGCATTTCTTTCGGCTGTGACTTTGTGACAGGCAAAAAACGTGTTCCAAAGCCGGCCGCGGGGAAAACAGCTTTTCTGATCTTCATCATAATTAATAAATTGGGATTAGTCTGTTTTAATTCTCACAATCCTGGTTTTTTCTCTTTCCGTACGTTTTAAAATTATTTTTAATACTGAATCTTTGAGCGTGGCCGCAATCGAAGAAGAATCCGCTGACGCGGGCAGCACAATTGACCGCGAAAACGTTCCCCAAAAACATTCCTGAGTTAAATAATCCTCATCTGGAATATTAAATTCAAGGCAGCGTTTTCCTTTGATGGTAAGCACATCTTCAGTAATGCTTACCTGGATGTCATTGAGTTTGACGCCGGCAATAGGGGCAATAATGATAATTTGAGTCGGCGTTTGATAGACATCAACGGCAAGCTGACCCTGTTCGTCTTTTGGGGGAAAACCAGGGTTTTCCCCCATTACGGCGCATGCGCGCCGCCCCTTTTCCCTTCGTTCGCCTCCGAACGGGAACCCACGAGACCCGTTCGTCGGCTTATTTTCAGTTTCCATCATATTGTTTATAAAATTGAACATGTACGGACCGGTTCGCTTCGCAGTGGGAACCCATCACCGCCATGGCGCGATCCCGCTGCGGCGGGACGAGACCCACTGCTTCGCTTGTCACTGTTTTACATTTATGTTTTCACCTTCATTCATTTCCACCAGTTTTTTGCGTTTCTTCTCTACTTCTTTTTCTTCCGATTTGCCAAAAAACTTGAGAAATTCTTTTCGATTGATCGTTTCTTTTTTGATGAGAAAATGGGCGATCGCATGGAGTGTATCAAGATTTTTATTGATGATTTCAACAGTGCGGTCCATGGCCTGTTTGATGATTTTCTTCATTTCGGTGTCAATTTGGCCAGCCACCTCTTCTGAGTAATTTCTAATATGTCCAAAATCCCTTCCCAAAAAGACTTCATGATTTTGTTCACCGAAAATAACAGGTCCCAAAGCGCTCATGCCGTATTTTGTGACCATGTTGCGGGCAATTTGAGTGGCCCGTTCCAGGTCATTGCTGGCACCCGTGGTCATTTCTCCAAAAATGGTAATTTCCGATATGTATCCCCCTAAAAGCGAGCACAATTCATCTTCAAATTTACTTCTTGTGTTCAGATGTTTGTCTTCTTCCGGCAAAAACCATGTGACTCCAAGAGCCATTCCGCGGGACACAATGGAAACTTTATGGACGGGATCGCAATTTGGCAGCAGTTGGGCCACAAGGGCATGGCCGGTTTCGTGGTAGGCGGTGATTTCTTTTTCTTTTTTGGAGAGAACACGTGATTTTCTTTCGGGCCCCATCATTACCTTTTCAATGGATTCTTCCAGTTCGCTCATCGTAATGGATTTTTTGTCGCGCCGCGCTGTTAAAATCGCGGCTTCATTCATCAGATTTTCCAGATCAGCGCCGGCAAAACCAGGTGTGTGCTGGGCAATTTTTTCAAGATTGACAGTTTTATCCACAGGTTTTCCGCGGCTGTGGACTTTTAAAATGGCTTCACGGTCGGCAATATCAGGCACATCAACCACAATGCGGCGGTCGAAGCGGCCCGGACGCAAAAGAGCGGGGTCCAGCACGTCCGGACGGTTTGTTGCCGCCATGACAATGATATTTGTGTCTTTTTCAAAGCCATCCATTTCAGTGAGGATTTGATTAAGGGTTTGTTCGCGTTCATCATGGCCTCCGCCGAGCCCCGCGCCGCGCTGTCGGCCGACAGCGTCAATTTCATCAATAAAAACAATGCACGGAGCATTTTTTTTGGCGCGGTGAAAAAGGTCGCGGACGCGGCTTGCACCAACTCCAACAAACATTTCCACAAATTCCGAGCCGGAAATATTGAAAAACGGCACATTTGCCTCGCCGGCAACGGCGCGCGCCAACAGTGTTTTTCCTGTTCCCGGAGCGCCAACAAGCAGCACTCCCTTTGGTATTTTTGCTCCAATGCTGGTGTATTTTTCCGGCGTTTTCAAAAAATCAACCACCTCAATCAGTTCTTCTTTGGCTTCTTTTGCCCCCGCGACGTCCTCAAATGTGGTCTTCTGTTTTTCACGGTCGTACAGTCTCGCCTTGCTTTTGCCAAAAGACAATGCCTGGTTATTGCTGCTTTGCGCCTGCCGCATCAAAAAGGCAAAAAGCCCCACAATAAGAAGCACGGGCAAAATGCTGCTGATAAAAAGATTCAGCCAAAAATCCTGACCATCCCCGGGTTGTACTTCCCGAACAATATCCTTTTTCATTTGTTCCGGCACATCTTTTAGAAGATCATTGAGAGTTTGACCATTTTCCTTGAAAGTGTATTCCTGGCTATTGTCAATTCTGGTTAAATTAAGCCGATTTTCCTTGATCACAATTTTTGCGATTTCACCATTTTTTATCTGCTGCAGAAACTGGTCAAGCGTGATTTTTTTTACGTTTCCCGTGCCCGGATTAAAAATCAGCATCGCCGCGGCGATCAGCAAAGCAATGCCGATGAGGTAAATAAAACCGTTTGTCGGCTTGCGATTCTGCATTTTAAAAACAGGAGGCATTTGCTAGTAGTTAGTGGGGACAGGTCTTTACCTGTCCCGGCAAGAAATAAGGGAGTTTGATTATTGGTCTATGAAAATTTATTGAAAATTGATCATTGGAATTTTTCCAGAGTATTTCTATTCTAACCTCTTTGGGTTTTTTTTCAATGTTACAATTCTTTGATTCTTGGCGTTGCGTATTATACTCATAAAATAGCCCGGCCCGAATTCTTTTTTGCAGTTGGCTTTTTTTTGCTGTAAAACCCTCAAAATTTCTCTTAAATTTTTATTGGTGAGCTGCCGCGTAGAACCATGCGTTTTTTTATAAAGATGCACCAGAATATTTTTTTGCAACGCCGGATGGATTTGGAGAAATTCATCGAGGAGAAAGCCATTTTTTGGAGTGTGTTTTTTTAACCATTCTGCAGAGCAGGTTGAAAGAAAATCGGCCAAATCGGCAAAATTTTCAATATTTGAAGCAAAAGTTTTTTCAAAGCTGCCATTAATTTTTTTAAAAAGCGGAATGACTTTTTTACGCAGCCAGTTGCGGGAAAAATTTAAATTTTCATTGGTTTCATCAATTTTATAGGTAATTTTTCTTTGTTGAAGATAACGGACAATTTCAGCTTTGCTTAAACGCAGCATCGGTCTCAATAAATGTTTTTTGGATGAAACTGTTTCCATTCCCTTTAAACCCGTTAAATTGGCCCCGCGAATGAGATTAAACAGAACCGTTTCAATGTTGTCGTCCAGGTGGTGCGCGGTCAAAATCCAGGCGGCTTTGTGTTTTTTGCGCAATTTCTCAAAAAATTCGTAACGTAAAATGCGTCCGGCCTCTTCAAAACCATGTTTTTGTTTGGCCGCAAGGTTTAGTTTAATTGATTCAAATGTTAGATGATTTTTTTTTGCTAATTTTTCAACAAAATCCGCATCCCGTTCACTATTTTTTGGACGCAATCCGTGATTTACGTGCGCAACTATCAATTTGAATCCATATTTTTTGTTTATTTCCAAACATTGATGCAACAAAAAAACAGAATCAGGCCCTCCGGAAATGCCAAGAATAAGGGCACTATTGGCCTTTATGTTGTCACTTATTGTTTTGGAAAACAGGATCATATGATAAACGGCTTGAGAGAATTCAGAAATAATTTATTCCCCGCTTTCGCGGGGATGACATGCACGCTTTCGCGGGGATGACATGCACGCTTTCGCGGGGAGCATATTTAACTTTGCTTAGCCATTTTTCCGCGAAAGTGGGGAATGAACGTCTGGCTCTGTTTGTCATTCTCGCGAAAGCGGGAAAGGCCTAAAGTCTGTGTTGCCCGTTTTTCAAACCGGAAACAATCCGCCCCGCATTCTGCTGCGCCACAATGCGCGTAACTTCTTTTATGTTATCGTCCGACGCAAGCTTGTTCAATATTTCTTTCCCGCACTTCAGGCAGCGATGCATGATTTGATAGCCTTTTTTGCCACTGTAATCAATAAAAATCGGCTCCATGAGGCCAAAACATTTGCTTTTACGGTCGCCCGGAATGATATCATCAACATGCATGGAAAACATGCAAAAACGGCAATGATTTCTGCATGTTTTTTTGGCTTTGGGGTTCATTTTTTTACAATTTTTGCAGCAAAAACCTTCATTGATGGTAATTGGGTTTTTCCGGAATTGTGAATTGCCCTTATTCATGCTATAATTAGAAGATAATTTATAAGGAACAAAAATCTTTGTTCCATCTAAAAAACACTTATGACAGAACCTGGCCAAAATACAGATATAGTCCTCACTCCAAAAAAAAGTCCTTTGCTTTTTGTTCTTTCTGTTGTGGCCCTGGTTGGACTGATTCTCTGGGCATTGTATCTTTCCCTCACAAAAGCGGCAATAATCAATGATCAAAAGCAGTTGACTGCCGATATTGCTTCGATTCAAAAGAAAGTAAATCTTCTAAAAGAACAAAATGTCGAGGCGACTCAAATGGCGCGGGAGTGGATTTTTAGCCTTGAAAAAGATGAAATTCGCTGGTCCGATGTTATAAACAGTCTGCAAAAACTGGTACCTTTGGATGTAAAAGATCAAAAGCCTAAAATACAATTTCTTTCTTATTCCGGAAATCGTGGCGGCAAACTGACTTTGAGCGCTCAAACACTGGAAGGTTCCGCCGACCCGTTTGCCGATGTTGCCGAGCTTCTGCGTGTTTTTAATGCCAGTTCCTTTTTTAGGGATGCTTATGTGCCGTCATTGACACGCGGTCTTTCACAGGCCGGAAATGTCATTTTAAGTTTTACTTTTGAGGTTACTTATTATGAGAAGTCTCCGCTTTTACAGGACGGTTCCGGAAAAATTAAACGGGAATAACGTTACGCCTCTTTGAGCGGGACCCACGAGACCCGCTCAAAGGCTCAATTCAAATTAAACTAATATATTAAATTTTAAAGCATGAAAGTCATAAATCCGCATTCCTCTACCACGTTCAGATATTCACTCATAACTTTTCTCATTGTTCTTGTTGTTTTTTTGGGAGGGATTTTTTATGTGAAACCGCTGTGGGATGAAGTCGGTAAATTCGCGCAAACCCATGAACAAATTCAGGGCGAAAAAAACGCTTTGGCAAAACAATTTGAAGAGCTCACGAAAATTCAAAAAACTTTTAATCAATCAACGGAAGTTAGCAAACAGATTGGCTCCAATGCCATTCCCGAGCGTTTTGACGAGGATCAACTTATTATGAAATGGACTGAAATGGCGCAAAAAAACGATATTGTTTTAAACAGTATCAGTTTTGGCGTTGCAGGTGCCGGTTCACAAACGGAAAAAATTAAACGCGCCGATATCAATGCCAATATTACAGGTTCTCTCGGCAATTTTTCCGGCTTTCTAAAGAGCCTGGAGGGTTCCGAGCGCAAAATGCTTGTCAAATCTATTACTGTTCAGACTGGCCAGGCTGATACAGGGACGCCCCGCGCGAATTTTAACATTAGCGCCGAGACGTATTATCGTGACAGGCTATAAAAATTTTTACCCCTGTTATCGTCCCCGCGAAAGCGGGGAAAGCGGGGAAAGCGGAGAAACTTGGGGTCCATATTTCAAAAAATTATGCCAAAGAATCTGAAAGAATCTTTTTTAAAGCGATTAGCATCCTCTGGAGAACGGCAGAAAACGGATGTCATTTATGGTGTTTATGATAGCGCCAATCAGCCTATTTTGACGCGTTTAAATGATTTTTTAATTGATCACAGCAGGGTTTCACTCCAGGAAAAATCGTATTTTTTTCAAATGATGGCTGTGATGGTGGATGCCGGCATTCCGCTTATTCAAGCCTTAAAGATGCTTGCAGGCCGGGCAGGCAGCGAACGGTTTAGAAGAATCGTCAATACGGTCGCTTTTACGGTCTCGCAGGGCAGGACCCTTTCGGACTCCATGTCGCAGTTTCCAGATGTTTTCAGCGAAGTTGAAATAGGCATCGTTCGGGCCGGTGAAGCGGCCGGCAATCTGGATAAAATGCTCACCCGTCTTTCGGAGCAGCTGAGCCGCAGCCATGAACTTCAGGTAAAGCTTATTTCGGCCATGACGTACCCAATCGTGGTTTTAATTGTCCTTTTTTTGGCGGCATCGGGCATGCTTGTTTGGGTTATTCCGACACTTGTCCGTTTGTTGACGGAAGGTGGCTTGAAACAGGCTGATTTTCCTTTTGCCACGCGTCTGCTCATTCAGGTCAGCAATATCATGACCCATTACTGGTGGGCTGTTTTTATGGCTATTATTCTTGTCATTTTATTGGTCCGTTTTTATCTAACGACTGAAAATGGACGTTATCATTGGGATTTTCTTAAACTAAAAATCCCTTTTGTGGGCGTTTTGATGCGCAAAGTATTCATTTTGCGTTTTATGAGTATTTTTGGAATTTTGATTGAATCCGGTTTGCCACTGGTTAAGGCGCTTTCTATAGTTGCTTCCGCCCTTCAGAATCAAATTTATCGCATGAAAATTTTTGAAGTTATTGCAAAAGTTCAGCAGGGTGAAAAGGTTTCAAGCAGTCTGGATAACACGCCATTTTTGTTTCCGGAAACCGTTGTCAACATGCTGTCGGTGGGTGAACAGTCAGCCTCTGTAGGTTTTATTGCCGGCAAAGTGGCGAATCAATATGATCTGGAGATTGACTATGCTTTAAAACGGCTTATGGCTCTTTTGGAGCCGCTTCTCGTTGTTTTTGTTGGTTTTGCCGTTGCGTTGCTTGCCCTTGCGATATTAACACCTATTTTCCGCTTAACGCAGCTTGTGTGAGGGACCTGTCGCGACCGGTCCGTACTAAGGGATAAGGAGTTTTTAATTATTAACCTTCAACCGTATAATGATAAATAAGAACAAGCCGAAGGTTGGGTCTCGCGGGTTCCCAACCGAAGGCGCACGAAGGGGAAGGGGGCTCGAAGCCGTAGGCGGAGAGTACCTGGGGGAAACCGTAGGTTGCCCCCAGAATAAACCAGCTTTTACCCTGATTGAAATGATAATTGTCATGACGATTATTGGTTTGCTGGTGCTGGTCAGCGTCTCAAGTTACACTGTTGTTCAAAGGCAGGCGCGGCTTGATATAGCGCTCGACACACTTATCAGTACTCTCAAGGAACAGCGCGACAAGGCGCGTGTTGGCAAGGTTGATAAACAGGATACCGATGCCAATACGACTCTCTCATGTTACGGTCTTTTTTTTGATCAGAAAAACACGGATCCAGATATTCAAATTGTCAGTATGCGATATGTAACTGTGGGCAATAATAGAGCGGATTTTTGTGATCCCGCTCGGTCTTTTATTAAACAGCCAAGTGGTATAACTACAGATCAGGGCGTGATGGTAAAAAGTGTTACGCTTGGCACAGGCCAAAGAGAAAATATCAAAACGTTCGCGCTCCTTTTTAAGCCGCCTTTTGGTACGCCGGTTTTTGCTACGGGCTTTGAGGCCAACGCCCTGTCGTCATCTTTAGTCCTTTCTGCCGGGCAAAATCCTCTAAAAATTAATCTTGGATTGCAAAATGTGACGGAAGAAAAAACCCTTGTTTTTGATTTTCTCACAGGTGACATTAAAAAACTTTTATGAAAAAAACAGCATTAAACCAGCTAAAAATTGCTTTTACCCTACCTGAAGTCATTGTCGCGTTCAGTGTGCTTATTTTAGTTATTATGGCTTCCACCAGCGTTGTAGTGAGTGTCATTCGCGGCAATCAGGAAAATGAAAACACGCTTGCGGCTTACTTCCTGGCGCAGGAAGCATTGGAAGGCGCGCGAAATATTCGTGATAGTAATTGGCTTTTGGGTGCGGATTTTCAGGGGAACATCGAATCAGGTTGCATATGGGAGGCGTGTTTGCCTTCTACCGTGGGGCAAAAACAGTATTTCACGATTGACCGTAAAAATAACAATTTTTCTACTCCAGGGTCTGTTGGTAGCAGAGAAATTCAACAGTACGCGCCATGGAAATTAAAAAATATCACAATTAATGGGCAGGCTGATGAATCTGCTTCCCGTCTTTTTTCATTTGAGAACGGCCGTTTAGGCCATGTGTCCGAAAGTGTGGAAAGCGGATCTGCGTTCTCTGCTGCGTTACCTGGAAAATTTCATCGCTATCTTGAAATCACGCCAAAATCATACGGCGACGGCGCTCTAACTACAGCCAAATATCAGGTTTTTGCAGTCGTAACATGGATAGAAGGCTCCAGAAACAAACAAATACGGCTTGGCACGGAACTGACTAACTGGAAAGGAGGGGGGCCATGAAAAAAATGCTATTAAACCGAATAAAGCCGAAGGTTGGGTTTCGTGCCGCCGTATGGCGTGCTTTCACGCTCGTAGAACTTATGGTTAGCATGGGTGTTTTTATTGTTTTTCTTGGAGTAGTTTCGACCTCATATATCAATGTGGTGCGCTCCCAGCGCCAGGCCAATGAAACGCGCCGTGCCATTTCAGAGGCGCGCGATTTTATGCAAACTTTAGCAGATGATTTTCGTTCGGGGACTATTGATTATGATTGTTATGGCTCCGAAAAGCCCATGTTATGCCCGATTTCCACTTTCAACAGCCGGGGAAAGTACCTGGCTCTCATTGATAAAAATCATAATATGAAAACGGTTTACTGGTTTGATAGTGAAAAAAAGAGCTTAAAATTGCGGAAATTTGAACGTATCATCGGAGCTGAAAATACTTTTAAACCAAGTCAGGGTTTTGACGAAACTGACAAAAGTGACCGCAGTGAAGCGGGTTGGCGCGTTTTATTTTCGGATAATTTGAAGGTTGCGGACGCTATTTTCGATGTGTATCCGCCAATTGATCCGTATCTGCGTTCCAATTATCAGGAAAATCAGTATCAGTTTCAGCCCGGCGTAAGGCTTCTTTTGACTTTTTCCATGGCCCGTTCAGGTTCATCATCTTATAATTTTACTTTACAGACCAGTTTTTCCTCGCGCATGTATGGACGCCGTAGCGGCTCCGGTTCTTAATGTTTTTTGTTTAAAAAGACAATCATGAAAAAATCAATACAAGTCAAATTAAGCCGAAGGTTGGGTCTTGTGGGTTCCCAACCGGCGGCTTGCAAAGGGAAAGGGGGCCCCCGCGAAAGCGGGGGTACATGGGGGAAAACCCTGGTTTTCCCCCAAAAGAAAGGTAGCGCTCTACTCATCGCCATTCTTGTGATGGGAATTCTTATGACATTGACCTTAAGTTTAGGTGAACTTTTTGTGCGGGAAATTCGTCAAACACATGATGTTGTGGCGGCAGGGCACGCTTATTTTGCAGCTGAAGCCGGTATTGAAAACGCCCTGCTGGATTTGCATGAGCATCTGGCCGGTTTTGAAACGCCAGTTACGGGAGTAACAAGCAAAACAGATGATTTGAATTTTACATATAAAATTCTTAACAAAGCGGATAAAATTCCTTATTTTGAGCCTGACAAACCGGTTTTTTTGAAACCTGGCGAGCCGCCTTATACAAGCGCCGCTCTCTATTCAGATAATCCGGCTGCAACATATAATGTTCTTCCCTTGAGTGAAACCGTGGCTATTCCATTATTTCGTGATGATGGAAAAGGAAACGTTGTTGACGTTAAAGATTTTATCGTTGAATATTACGCGAATTTTTGCGGAAAAAATCCTGATAGCGCAAAAATGGCTTCCTGCCTTACAGATATCCCTGTTGGTATTGAAAAACTTGATATTTTGCGCTGGAAAATTTTTGGTCAGCCAAAAAGGTTGGTTACCATGAAAACGGATGCCATTTCCGATTTTTTCCCCATGGCGCAGAACTCAACAGCTAACAATCCCGTATGTTTTGGTACAGCAACAGATCTTGATTCCGCATGCATTTTTCCGGTTTATGTCAGCGGTGTTCCCAATTTCGCCCGTGAATGTTACTCTTCTGACAAAAATTCTTCTTCTTCTTTGTCGTTTAATAAAAATGAGACGCAGTGTTCCATTGCTGATTTTATCAGTTCACATAAACAAAATTATCTGGTTTTGACAAATGTGGTCAATCCCGACGTCATCGGCATTTCCGATGTTAAATATAGTAAGGAAAAAGCGAATATTTATTACCGGATTATTGCCAAAAACGCACCGGTAGGGGCACCCCTACTGGTGCGTGAAGCGGCGTTGATCCGCGCCGATGGCTTTGCGGATAACGGCCGCATTAAAAAAAGCATAGATGCAGAGCTCAGCCTAAATACATTTTTGCCCGTTTTCAATTTTTCGCTGTACCAGACGAAATAGAGAATCAACTAATGCGAGGATCTGAAAAATGAGCAACGCAAATTTTGGGTCTTCCTTCCCCGTATGATCCGGCTTGACACCCCCGCTTTGCCTGTTTAAATTGGCAGTATGCCAAAAAAATTTTATATCACGACATCCATTGCCTACGTGAACGCTCCACCGCATATTGGTTTTGCCATGGAAGTGATTCAGGCAGATGTTCTGGCCCGCTATCATCGTTTACTGGGGGATAAAACATTTTTTTTAACTGGAACGGATGAACACGGCAGAAAAAATGCGCAAACTGCTGAGAAAGAGGGTATGACTCCACAGGCGCTGGCCGATGAGAATTCAGCGTATTTTCGCTCCCTGGAACCGCTTTTGAATCTTTCCAATGATTTTTTTATACGGACGACTGATCAATCCCATAAAAAAGGAGCTCAAAAATTGTGGCGAAAGCTTGTTGAAGCGGGTGACATATACAAAAGCGGGTACGAAGGGCTTTATTGCGTTGGTTGTGAGGCTTTTATTACCGAAAAAGACCTTGTGGAAGGGTTGTGTCCAAATCACAAGTGCGCCCCTGAAAAGCTGAAGGAGGAAAATTATTTTTTCCGGCTTTCGAAATATTCGGATCAGATCAAAAAAAAGATCAAAAATGGAGACTTAAAAGTGGTTCCGGACGCGCGCAAACATGAAATTCTTGCCGTGCTGGAAGAAGGGCTGAAAGATGTGAGTTTTTCACGGCCGCGTAAAATTTTGCAGTGGGGGATTGATGTGCCGGATGATCCCGATCAGGTGATGTATGTGTGGTGCGACGCGCTTTCCAACTATATTACCGCCATCGGTTATGAGCATGAGAATGAGCAATTCCAGACATTTTGGCCTGCCGACGTTCATGTGATCGGCAAGGATATTTTGCGTTTTCATTCCGCGATCTGGATTGGAATGCTTATGTCGGCTGGTTTACGGCTGCCGCATGCGGTTTATGTTCATGGTTTTATTACTTCGGAGGGCCAGAAAATGAGCAAAAGTCTAAACAATGTTGTGGATCCCGTAGAGGTTGTTCAGCGCTATGGCACCGACGCGCTGCGGTATTTTTTATTGAAGGAAATTCCAACAACCGATGACGGTGATTTTAGCAGGGAGCGTTTTCGGGTTGTGTATGATTCGGAACTGGCGGATACAGTTGGAAATTTGGTCAGCCGCGTTTTTGCCATGACCCATAAATATTTTCAGGGTTGTGTGCCGGATGCGGTGCCGGGTGATAATTTCTTTTCATCAAAAATAAAAAAACTTTGGTCGGATTATGATGCCGCTATTGAGGCATTTGATTTGAAAAAAGCTTTGGAAGAGGTTTTAGCCTTGGCAATTGCGGCAAATCAATATGTGGAGGCGCAAAAGCCCTGGGTGTTAGCCAAAAATGATCCGCGTACACTTGGCCAGGTTCTTTATAATCTTCTGGAAGTCATACGGCATATCGGTCTTTTGTTGGCCCCGTTTATTCCATCAACCGCTCAAAAAATACTTGGCTTTCTTGGCTATACGGAAGCCGATTTTAACTCCGAATATATGAAAATGCGGCAATTTGGTATTTTGGATGCCGGCAGAAAACTTCAAAATCCGCAGATTTTATTTCCAAAGGCAGTGTAGGGAACGCAGATCTGCGTTCCCTACACTGCCTTTTTCGTTTTTCCCTAGCCTGATTGCAGCACAAATCCAACGATAGCCTGCACAATAATGTAAGAGAAAATAATAAACAGCAGTCCTATAATTGCGAATGTTATTGTTTTTTTTGCTTTATCCATTGCTTCCTGCTTACCGCGGGAGCTGATATAGCTTGACCCTCCCCATACAATAAAAAAAATGGCCGTTGGCGCCGCAAGATACAGTAAACTGCCCGCTATTAGCTGAAGAATGAAATTGCCGTAGCTTACCTCCGCGTTTGTGTCTTTGCCTGCAATAATATTGACAGTCGGGGAATTTTTTGGACGCAGTTCCTCCGGTAATGACAGTCGGCCTAACAATCCTGATTGATCCGCGCTTGCGGCCTGGACAAGGCTTATTTGGCTTCCAATAAAACCAAAAATTATACTGATGATAGATGCAATAATGATTTTTTTCATAATGTTTTTAAGAGGTTCCCTAGAATTTCAATTGGGATATACCCAGTACAATTGCGTATGAAGTCGCGATAATTGCCAGTCCCAGAATTGATAGAGCCATCATTTTTTTGGCTTTTGTCAGGTGAGTTTCATCGCCCTGCGCCGTGACAAACATAATTCCGGCGTAAGTAAAAGAAATCAATGTCAGTGCTCCGGTGATACCCAGTAAAAATCTTACAATAGTGATGAGAACATCAATAATTGTGCCCTTTGGTAAATCTTTCACATATCCTATTTTGGTATTCTCCGTGCTCCGCTTTTCATAACTGAAAGGTGCGAAAAAGTCATTGGGATTCAGCGCAAACAGTCCAGAAGATCGCCAATTATTGTGGGCGTTGCCATGCGCAATCGGAGCACCAAGGGCAAACCCTATCATCATCAGAAAAATCATATTTTTTAAAATCTTTTTTATCATTTGGGCGGTGGATTATTGATAACACTGATGGATACAAGAATTTGCACGATACTGTATGACAAAATGGCAATCAGTAGGCCTGCCAATGCCCATGTAAGAGTTTTTTTCGCGGTGGTGATTTTTTCATCATTGCCATAGGCGGTAAGCATTTGAATGCCTCCAATAATCACGAACAAAAGGGCAAATCCTCCAGAACTGGCAATAATGGCATTCGTAACGGCCGGTATAAATTTTTGTTGAATGTATTTGCTTGGATCTTTGTCATTTATTCCTGGAAGTTTTAAAGGTTGTTTTTCCTGTTCTTTTGCTGATAATGGATTAATTGGCGCCGGAGAAATAGTTTGCGCAACAGCCAAAGGAAGGCACAAATGTGTCAAAATAAAAAATGAAGCTAACAGCAGGGCGAAATGTTTCATATTATTCGTTCCATTATTTTGTAAAAAAGTTTGGATTGATGGTGTACAAAATCAGCGCGGAAAGAAAAAGCAACACCAAACCTCCAAGAGATTGTGTGATTCTTGCTTTTGCCTTATCCATTCTTCCTGTATCGCCGCCGGCCGAAGCAATTTCAATTCCTCCAAGAACTAAAAGCAGTACACAGACAATTCCAACCGTGCCAGCGGCCCAGCGATAGATGCTTCCCACATAACGATAAAGCAGTTCCGTTCCCGAACCTGCGATGTATACCTGCACGCGTTTGCACCTTGTTTCACCGTCGCTTGTTGGCGTGCATTTTCCCGGGGATGTATATTCTGACATTTCATTGTTTTGCGCATCACGTATTGTTTCCCTTACGCATGTTATAATTTCTTCACCTGCCGCGCCTGGCCCTCCGCTGCTAATTTCTTCTTCCAGAACTGTAATAATTTTACCCTGGATTTTTTTAGGATCGTTTACATCCTTACAGGTTAACGATGCCGCGTCTACCTTTTGAATACTCACTAAAAGCAATAGGAAAAAAAGGCAGCCATATAAGGTTTTTATTGATTTCACACCGATTTTTTGATTTTTATCCATTTTTTTCTTATTTAGGTAATTCATAGAACAAACTTTGAACGAATGTCGTGATGAAATATGCGGAAAGCGCTACCACAAGCCCCGCAACGGCATATTTCAAAATATCTTTTCCCTTGGTGACCTGATTTTCATTTCCATGGGAAGTTAGCAGTGTAAAACCTCCAATAATGATTGTAAGAAAAGAAAAAGACCCGATTGTAAGTACCAGAAAATTTATCATTTGCACAATGAAACTTGCCACAGGATTGGTGCTTTTGAGGTAAGACTGGTCCTGTTGGCCTTTTCCTTCTTTGTTACTGCCTTCTTTCGACGTAAGGTACTTGCTTACGTTAAAACTTTCTGAATCGAATTTCTTGTCTGCCGGGTTTGTGGCTGGGGCTGCGGTGGGCGCTGCCAGCGCGGCTTCAGCGGCATTGACAACATTTATACTGGCAAACGCTAAACAACTGGCCAGAATAACCTGTGTTAATATTAGAAATGCCGGTATTTTTTTTTGTTTGTTATCCATAATCAAGAATTTTGCGAGATTTTCCCATTATTATAGCATTTTGAGGCTCTAATAACAATCCGCCGTATGGTTCAGCAGTCTAAGATCCACCCCTTGCAAAAATTCTATTTATAATATAAACTAAAGGTAATAATAATTATTACTTTTAGTTTACAATGAAAAGTACGAAAAATCGCATTTTAAGCCTATTCCGCTCAAAAAATACAATTTTCACTTTCAAGGATGTCGCTTTGCTATGGGGTGAAACTGATATTTACAATCTTAAAGCCGCCCTTCATTATTATGTAAAAAGGGGGCTGCTTTATGCAGTACGAAAAGGCATTTACGCCAAAGATAACAACTATAATCAGCTGGAATTGGCAACCAAAATTTATACTCCATCCTATATCAGCCTGGAAACGGTTTTAGCTAAAGAAGGAATTATTTTTCAACATTATGATGCCATTTTTGCCGTAAGTTACCTCTCACGCCAGATTAGATGCAATGGCCAAACTTTTATTTTTAAAAAAATCAAAAATATTACACTTATGAACCAGCTTGGGCTTGAAGAAAAAGAAAATTACTATGTAGCCACAAAGGAAAGAGCTTTTCTGGATGCAATTTATCTTTATAAAAATTACCATTTTGATAACTTATCTTCGCTCGACTGGAATAAATGCCGTCAACTTTTGCACATCTACAAAAGTAAAATTTTAGCTAAAAAATAGATTCCTATTATCAATTATACCTTTATGCTCAATCTTAATTTTCACAAAACACTCCTGCTCCAGACTCTCAAGGAAATATATTCCGATCCTTCCCTTGGCCCTCTTTTGGGTTTTAAAGGAGGCACCGCCGCCTATTTTTTCCATGGCCTTGAACGTTTTTCGGTGGATCTGGATTTTGACCTTCTGAAAGCTGAAAAAGAAAAGGAAGTTCTTAAAAAAATT
>CAZZPB010000072.1:0-4126 GCA_964655905.1 uncultured Candidatus Peribacteria bacterium | reverse complement strand
CCCAGCGCTCGCCGTCTGCTCTCATGGCTTTTGGGCTGTTTTGGTTGTTCAGTGGTTCTTTTTGTTCTTTTTGTGCTGCTTTTCGTGAGTCAAACGTCGCCGACAGGGGATAATGCTTTGGCAAAATCACTGGGTCTGGATACCGCGTCATTTATCAACAGCCTGATTACACTGGTAAATGCCATTTTTGGCCTCTTTTCAATCATTCTCTTTGTTATTGCCACAGTTGGTATTTTTCAGGCCGCCATGGCCAGAAAGGACGACAGGGAACGCAGAAAAGGCGCTTTAACACTTGCTGGCGCTTCTGGAGCGCTAATGACGCTGATAATTGTTATCTGGGTTGGAGTATATTTGTTTTTAAGCTCCAAAAAAGTGATCCTCCCAAATACAAAAGTGCAGATTACAGCCATTGCGACGACTCCGGCAACCACCATCGGGCTTACCGCTCCTGTTACAATAAAATTTGATGGAACTAAGCTGCCCGTTAACGGCAGAAAATACAGTATTCTTTCGTTTTTATGGACATTTGGCGATGATGAAACCTCAACGCTTCAGTCGCCGTCCCACACATATAAAAACATGGGCAAAAATAACGGCCGTTTTGATGTAAAAGTTACAGTCACACTCAAAGATAAAGGTACGGGTGAAGAAATATCGCAATCATATTCGACCATTGTGACGATTGCCAGTGTTAAAATAAACGCTGAATTCAGAGCTGTGCCGGACAATGGCCCAGCGCCGTTAACGGTAAAATTTGACGCATCGCAGTCCGTGGCTACAGTGGGCCAAATTCAATCGTATGAATGGGATTTTAAAAACAACAATGTGTTTACTGATGCCAGCGGGGTCATAACACAATATACTTTCGATAAAATTGGCGAATATACAGTCAATCTTCGTGTGACAGACAGTTCTGGACAGTTTGTGGTGGTCTCTCACAACATCAGTGTTACAGGCGCCAATCTTCCAGTCCCGGTAATAGATATTCCAACGACCGACGGGCATTACTACAGTGGTACTCAATATACTTTTTCCGGTGAAAAATCTTCAAGTCCGCTCTCGGCGAAAATTACAAAATATGAATGGGATTTTGGCGACCAGACGCCGAAAGCAACGACTCGTACCGCTATTCATACCTACAAAAATGCGGGTAATTATGAAGTTGTTTTAACTGTCACTGACGATAAAGGGGCGCAGGGCTCAGATACGCAAAAATTGACGATTGAAACCTCCACTGGCGCTCTTCTTGCCGCGTTTACAACCGTTCCGGCTCCTAAAAAAGGCGAAAATTTTATCAGCGGCACTGTGCCCTTTGAAGTAAGTTTTGACGCATCCTCAAGCGCCCAGGAATTCGGCGCCATTGTTGATTACAAATGGGATTTTGATGGAAATGGGACAGTTGATTCTGCGGGTAAAAAAGTCACATATGTGTATAAGGAACCGGGCACTTATAATGCTGTGCTGACCATTACTGACGCTCAAAATAAAACAGCAAACGCGACTTTTGTTGTAAAAGCGCTGCCGCAGGGCTTAAAAGCACGCTTAACTGCGGATCCATTTGAAGGAGTTGTTCCGCTTACCGTAACTTTTGATGCTTCCGGATCAAGTTATCCTGACGGTCAGATTGTGAGTTATGAATGGGATTTTGGCGATGGTACTCCCAAACGCATTGACGTCTCTAAAGTAACATATAAATATACTCAAATCGGCACATTTAATGCCAAAGTAACGGCTATTGCGTCAGACAACAGTCGTTCTGTTGTCACCACGCCCGTTAACGTGCGACCCATACCTCTAAAAGCCTGTTTTGAAGCCAGTGTGGAAAGTGGACCGGCGCCGCTCTCCACCGAATTTGATCCGCGTTGTTCCACAGGAACCGTCGCCAAATACAGCTGGGATTTTGGAGATAGTCAAACTTCCCGCACCAGAAAGCCAACTCACAGCTTTGCGACTCCCGGCAGCTACCAGGTAAAACTGGAAGTTTCCGATAATCAGAATGTCATCGATACGTTTACAAAAAATATTTTAGTAACTGGCACTGTTCCATAATTTAATTTTTTACAAACCCCATATGCAGCAACACGTAAAACAAAAAATGATCAGATATGTTGGCATTGTCACCGTAGCAACAATACTTCTTGGCTTGCTTTTGCCATTTGTGGCATCACGGTATTATTGATGGAATTGCAAAATTCGAATACCAAATGACGAATAAAATCTGAAGTTCAAAATTTTCATATTCGGATTGCGGATTTCTCTCATCGCGTCTTTGACTTTCCCACCCTTTTTGTTACATTGATATACGCGTTTTTATGGATGCGATGTCATTGTAAAAACCCTGTGGTCTTCACCAGAATAATAAATCGATGGAATCTAGATGAAGCCGCAGGTTGGGTCTTGCGGGCCCCAACCGAAGGCTTACGAAGGGAAAGGGGGCGGCGCGCATGCGCCGTAATGGGGGAAAACCTTGGTTTTCCCACGAAGATGGGGAGTCGCCAAGTGGTAAGGCACCGCCCTTTGGAGGCGGTATTCGGGGGTTCGAATCCCACCTCCCCAGCCAAATGGCTTACACAAGCCATTTATGATCCATCTCCCTATGGCGATAAAAATCTTCACATCTGGTCCAGAAAATAGGTTGATTGCTAATTATTTAAGTTTTTCTTCAGGAGCAAAAATCTCACAAATTTTCCATACTCCTTTTTCCCGAAAAGCAGGGATGGTTTGTCGTTTAGCGGCGTTCAGAATTGCCGGCGCCGAGCGCTTGTTTTTTTTAATAAATTCGGCCAGCGGAATGATTGTTTCGCCTTTGAGATAGGTGATCCTTTTGTGGAGGGATTCGATTAAAGCCAGTACCAAGACCTTTTCCATGATTTTGGTGTTTTTCCGATCGTTATATTCCTTGAATCCTTTATAATATTCGAGCTTTTCTTTATTGCGAATGATAATCGTAGGAAAACCAAGTCGTAGTAATTGATAGTTTATAATGATTCGGCCAATGCGGCCGTTTCCATCAATAAACGGATGGATGGTTTCAAAGTCCAGGTGGAATTTCGCAATTTTATCTGAAAAATACGCATCAAAATTCGAAGTGTATTCACCAAACATTTCTTCTATCATCCGTTCAATATGTTCAGGAGCTGGGGCAATATGCGTGCCCACTCGAACATATTCACCTTTTGTTCGAAATCTTCCAGAAATTTTATCGTCAATATTTTCTATCAGCATTTGATGCAAAAGTAAGACAAGTTCTTTATTCAATTCTTCCCTTTTTGCTTTTCCGCAAATATATTCCGTTACTTTTGCAAGATTTTTTGCTTCGAAAACTTCCCGAAGAGAAACATTTCGTGAAACCTCCATTTCCAACAGAATTTTTTCTGTTTCCTTAAGGGTCAACGTTGAATTTTCAATGGCATTGGAGTTATAGACATTTTCGGCAATTTCCACATCATCAATCATCGCGAGCAGTGATTCTTTCCCTTTTCGGAGGATATCAAAGTCTTTTTTCAACTTCCGTATTCTATTTTTGAAAGGTGCGGTTGTCGCCATATAATTCAAGTGAATGGGCACCTATAATATATCAAATTTACTTAAAAATGTCAAAATTTAGTGAATTCATCGATTATTACCTTATAATTCACTAAAAAGTTAGAGCATAAAAAAGGTTTCATATCCCCAGCTATCCCACCCATTCCACTGCCTCACCCAAATGTAAATGTGAAAGCTTTAAGTCCGGCATCTGGAATGAATATTTCGATAATATGATCGCTGTAATCATTTGAACTGAACAGTGTATAGAGTTCCGATTTATGAATGGTCACATCAGGCTGTTTTTTACCATCCACACTTACCAATACTTTAACAGGACTTTTACTTTCAGCGACTATATGAACTTTTCCCGAATGAAATTTTAACAATATTTTTCCGTTTGGATCAATAAGTTCAATATTTTCGGAAGTAAATTTCCATGATCCTCCGAGGGCAAAGGTGTTTAAAGCTATGTTATCTGGAACGGAATAATTTTTGGTGGAAGCGGAAGGCCGTTGTTCTGCGGTTAAATTTTCCAGCCGGTTCGTGCCAAAGTATATTTCTGGCGTTGCAACAGCGCCAGGATTATCAGTCGAAGATC
>CAZZPB010000071.1:0-8184 GCA_964655905.1 uncultured Candidatus Peribacteria bacterium | reverse complement strand
GTCCCGGTTACGGAAAATCCAAACTGATTCGCCACAAATAGGGCCAAAATTCCACTTAAAAATCCCAAATAAACCTGCCAGTTTTTTTCATTCGAAGAAATGATTTTTCTGGATGCTGCGACAAAAAGTCCCGCTAAAAATATTATGTAAATTAGAGCGCCAATTATTCCCGTTTCCTGCGCTATTCCAAGCAATTCATTGTGGGGCTTGTCGGCGATACTGGTGGATGTTTTCGAAGGATTCAAATTTACAGGCGCATAAGCCGGAAAAGTTATCGCAAATGTTTCCGGGCCGTACCCCAAAAATGGACGATCAATAATTTGTTTAAGAACCTGTGGCCAAATGGCAAGTCTTGTTTGTAATGAGCGCAAAGATTCCTCCTGAAAAACAAGACGTTTAAGCGCGGGTTGATTCTTTATAAACTCATTATTTCCAAAAATATTAATCGCCAGCAACGCGGCGATCGTTAAAAATGGTAGAATAAAAACTAAAGCAAAAAATTTCCATTGACGTTTTTTGAAGAAAATGATCAAAAAGAAAAAAATCAGCCCGACAAGCAAACCCAAATATGCTGCGCGCGTCAGACTAAAATAAAGGGCGCTTAAGCTCAGTACCAGAGCAATAACCGCCAGCAGCTGATTTTTCCCCTGTATAAGTCTTGCAATCATAATAGGCATGACCATAATAAGAAAACTGCCCAAAAAATCAGGATTGGCCATGGTTCCATACGCGCGGCCCAAAAACTCATCCGCGTTCCAAAAATTTAAAAAATCGGCAAACGCAAGCTGCAATAACGCAATAAGACTTACAAAAGCCGCGGAGCCCATGATGGCGACCATAATGCGTTCCAATTGTTTTTCCGTCCGTAAATTCATAAAAATCAGCAATCCAAAAACTACATAACAGAAAAATGTATACAATCCCTGAAAGCGTGGATACCAGCCAAAAACGCTTAAAACCGGCGACAGCGAAAAAACTGTGGCCAAAACATACAAAGCTATAAAAATTCCTATCAATACGCCTAAAAGCGGAAATTTTCTGGCAACAGGCAGGCTGATTTTCCTCTGCAGTAAGCTCTTGCCGAGCCATATTGCCAGCATGAGAAAAGTCATTATTCGCAAAAAAACCACCTTTGGCAGCTCAAAAGTGGTATTTAAGACAGGACAAAATATCAGCGGCAAAAGAAAAATCACACTCAGCCACAAAAACTCCAGAACGTGATCTAAAAATGTATAACTATTATTCTTCATTAGATGAGCCCAAAGGGTTTATTAAGTGGACTTGCCCGCCGGAACCCCCGCGAAAGCGGGGAGAAGGCGGGGTAAAAATCAAATTACGCTTGATAGCATACCAAATATTCACATAACAATGGATATTGACAAAAAAATAAATACATGTCAAGATACTTTCTTATTTATGGCGTACGTCATAACTTAATTTTCCAATTAATGAATACATCGAGGCCAAAAGAAGGAAGGCACAGACATTCAGAACGCCAAACATCAGCTGCGGTAAATTCTATATTAAATACAAGAGAAATAGAGCTATTGCAAGGACTAATAGGGAACAAAGTCTACGATGTGGCGGCAGTATTTGGTCCCGCAATATCACGTTTATTGGAAAGAACGCTGCAGCAGGAACGTGTAGCCAATGTAGAGCAAGCACAATTAAAACGCAGTCATTGCACATGTACTGCTGAGGACTGTGAGCCACATCTGATAGAACCGGCTTATGGCGCTGCTCATGATTTGCTTGAGAAAGCAAAGGAAAAGGCGATGGAAAAAACAAAATCTAATCAACCATCTCATGAACAGGCATATGATGCAAAACAGACATTGCCATTACATTTAATAAAATTTATTCCCAATGTTAGGGATATGATGACGTTGGATCTTTCTGCAATATGGATTGAACATTTACAAGGCAATGAAGTGCATAAAAGACGACAATTAAGGCAATTGGCCGAGCGTGCTAATACATATTGCAAAGTTTTTTTTGGCAAAGAACATCCATTACATCCGGAAGTTGTAAAAATCAATGATCTTGATGTGTTGCAAAATATAGTATCGACAACATCACCTATTTCTGAAGATAAATATTGGCTTTATCGCAGTGCTATAGCTAAAATCAACGCAATGCACTTGGCATTAATAATTCATGCCCAGGTTGATTTTGATCGTTTACAGGCAGAAAGTCAGCATTTGCGTAAACGTTTACATCCACATTGTAAAAAAATAACGAAAAGACGCAGTTTGTTTCATTGCGGGGATGGAAAGAACGGGAAAATGATAGCTCTTTTGCAGGTGCCGAGTCAAAAAAGTGAAATAGCCATAGCTCTTAAATTAGCGGAAAAAGATGATTTGGGTAGAAAGGACATTGATATCGGAGACATTCAGGATATGTTGCGTTGCGCCGTAATGTTAACAAAGAAAGATTCCAAATCAGTTGGATCAATGGAAGCAGCTGCCCTAGAAATTCTTGCAATTTTGATTGCCAAAGTCGGGTCCGATATGTCAAATAAACGTCTGCGTTATTCTTTTGATCGCGGTGTTACAAATAGAAATAGTACAGGGCAACATCGTGCCGTACAACTAACCTGGCGTCATCGTTCTACTTGTCGCTCACATGAGCGGGATGATAAAAATGGACATAAAGTCGGAGTAATACCAAGTGAATTCCAGGTACGTGGATATATGAGTAAAACCGCCAGGGAAAAAGACCGTAAAAAATATGTCGCTGTTAAAAAAGATAGAATTCGTGAAATGTTTGGCATGAATGTAACATTCACCCAATTTATTGTTGATGTTTGTGATTTTATTTTAAGCGACCACGATCTTCCCAACATCGTTAAAAGTGATAAAACTATCCAATCTCCAACAAAAATAAGATTAGCACATACTATTTTCTTAATTTTGATGGAAAAAGATGTAAATGGTGTATTAGTAAATGAAAAAATAATTAAAGAGCTGCGTGAAAATAGGCAACAATGGGGAAAAATCCAGGCAGTGATTGATAAATATAAAACCGGTGATGATGCTATGCGCAATTTAAGAATAGTACTTGAAGCAAGGAGTCCTGAGGATCCTAACAGAATAATACAAGCTTCCTATAGAATTCATCAGGGTGAAATAAGGGAATTAGAAGCAAAAAATGCAAGAGATAGACGACCAGTATCTGAAATTCGCACCTCTATTCGTGCACAAATTGAGGCTGTTTATGCTGTGGCCGCCAGCTCAGCGAAAATGGCTGAAGATGAAGTTAAATCGCTTGCAGCATAGTGCACATGGAAACATATTATTATCTATAAATTCCGCTCCTGTATCTCCTTAAAAATCTGTAAAGAAAACTCATCCACATTCATCACAATCTGTGTTTTTGTCTTGCGGCTGCGAACGGCGACCTGATTGTTTTCAACTTCCTTGTCCCCGACAACTAACATGTAGGGAACTTTTTTAAGCTCGGCCGCGCGGATTTTTTTGCCTAAACTTTCATTATTTTCATCCACTTCCACACGGACGCCTTTTTCAAACAACCCATAATATACTTCACGGGCATACTCAATATGCTTGTCCGACACGGGTAAAATGGCTACCTGAAGCGGTGCCAGCCATGTCGGGAATGCTCCAACAAAATGTTCCAACAAAAATGCAATAAACCGCTCATGGGTCCCAAGCGGCGCGCGGTGAATGACAAAAACTTTTTCCGGGTTGCCTTCGCTGTCTGTATATCGCAGATTAAAGCGGTCCCCGGCTGCAAAATCCAGTTGATTCGTTGAAATAGAATATTCATTGCCAAGAACATTTTTAATTTGAAAATCAATTTTCGGCCCGTAAAAAGCCGCTTCATCCATGGCTTCCACGTAAGGAATTTTTGATTCATCCATCGCCTCTTTCATCACTTTTTCGCAAAATTCCCAGTGTTCCGGCTGGTCAATATATTTTTCTTTTCTGCTCGAATCCCAGCGCGAAAAACGCATATAAAATTCATTGATGCCCAATCGTTTGTAATGCCTTTCGTGCAAACGCATCACTTTGACAAATTCTTCTTTGATCTGGTCTTTTCGGCAGTAAATATGCGCGTCGTTCATCGCCATGCCCCGCACGCGCATCAAACCGTTCAATTCGCCGGATTTTTCATAACGGTAGCACTGGCCGTATTCCGCAAGCCGCAGCGGCAAATCGCGGTAGCTGCGCGGCTCATAAAGGTAAATCATATGATGCATGGGGCAGTTCATGGGCTTCAGATAGTATTCTTCCTCATCAATCATCATTGGGGCGTACATGGTGTCCCTGTAATAGGGAAGATGCCCCGATCTGTGATACAAAACACCTTTTGTTATGTGAGGCGTAGCGACCCTGACATAACCGTCGCGGCGCTCTTCTTCTTTTGCCAGTTTTTCCAGCTCATCTCGCAAAATCGTGCCATTGGGAAGCCATACGGCAAGTCCCGGCCCAATGTCATCCACCATGGTGAAGATTTTTAACTCTTTTCCCAGTTTGCGGTGATCCCGTTTTTTGGCTTCTTCAAGCCTTTGCAGATAGTCATTCAGCTCCTGTTTCGTATTAAAACAGACACCGTAAATTCGCTGAAGCATGGGTCTTTTTTCATCTCCGCGCCAATATGCCCCCGCAATTTTCATCAATTTAAAAACACCCGTTTTACCCGTGTCTTCGCTGTGTCCTCCCCTGCAAAGATCGGAAAATTTTACTTCACCCGTTTTTGGCATCCTGTTCTCATAAAATGTCACCATTTTTTCGCCTTCATTTTTTAAATCCTCGGCAATTTCAACCTTGTAGGGCTGTCCGGCCTTTTTATAAAACTCAATCGCTTTATCCACGGGCTCTTCCAGCCGCTCAAACGTTTGCTTATCATTCGCAATACGGCGCATTTTTTGCTCAAGAATCTCCAGATCTTCCGGAATGAGCGTTCGCGGTAGGTCAAAATCATAATAAAAACCATTTTCAATCGTTGGACCAATGCCAAATTTGGCCTCCGGAAACATTGCCAGCACGGCCTGTGCCAGCATGTGAGCGCAGGAATGGCGCATGCCGTGTAGAACTTCATCCTCATTTTTGACGACCTCCGTACGTTCTTTTTTGGCCATATGGGGCTTATAATAATGTTATTGCAACGAAAGCGATCTTAGCGAATAATGGCGCCGAGGTCAAAATTTTATAATAACAAACATGCGTCTTACCCATCTCACACTTGAAAATTATCGCAATTATAGCCAGTTGGATATTTCTTTTGATCCCGCGGAGCCACTAACCTGCATTGTCGGCGAAAATGCCCAGGGAAAGACCAATATTTTGGAGGCAATCTATCTTTTGGCTCTAACAAAGTCTTTTCGGACATTTGATCAGAAAGATGTTATTCAGTGGGGCAAAGAATATGCCAGGGTGCGTGGAACTTTCGAGGAAGAAAATAAGGCTGTAGAAAAGGCCAATACAAAGCCATCGCAAATGAATTTGGAAATTTTTCTTGGACATCTTCCGCATCCTGAAAAAGTTCTTAAAAAAAATGGCGTACAGGTGAATGCGGAGAGTTTTGTCGGCACATGCCAGATTGTTTTTTTTCATCCGGAAAGCCTTAGTATGCTTTATTTGGGGCCGGAATTGCGCCGTCATTACATTGATGTTCTGAATTTACAGGTAAACAAAAAAATCTGGCACATTCTTCAAAATTATCGCCGAATTCTGAAACAACGAAATACCCTTTTGAAAAGCCAAAAAGAGCACTCCATTCCCACTGAAAATCTGCGCGTCTGGGATGAGCAGCTGGTTGAATATGGCAGCATTATTATCATGGAGAGGAGCAAAACCGTAGATTATCTCAATCAAAATCTTCAGCAACATTACCAAAAAATAGCAGATAGTGATGCTGCCGCGAACATTCAATATATATCTTCCATCGGCACTTCAGGGCAAAAACGTGATATTACTCAATTTCAACAAGATTTTGCCGAAGGTAACAATTTTGCCAACTTTGAATCCTGCAAAAAAGCTTATAGGGAAGCCATGCAACAGGCCTACAGCAGAGACATGCGCATGCAGTACACCACGGTGGGGCCGCATCGCGACAACGTTATTTTTTCTCTAAATAATCGCCAACTTGCCTGTCACGCTTCCCGCGGTGAGTACAGATCCCTTTTACTGGCTTTAAAATTCCTTGAGTTGCAATTTTTTGAGGAAAAGGTCGGCAAAAAACCTCTTTTATTGTTGGATGATGTTTTTTCGGAACTGGATGTGAATCGCCAAAAAATGCTTCTAAAAGCCATTACTGAGCATCAGACCATTATGACTACCACCCACGCCGATCATTTGCCGGATTATGCTTCAGTGCGTGAACATGCAGGCCTGGGACAAGCCAAGGAGCGGTATTTTGAAATCAAAAACGGGCATATTATGAGTTAAAAAACGGTTTCAGTATGGTTAAAAAGATAAAAGAACAATATTAAAGCGAAAAGCCGAAGGTTGGGTTTCGTGGGCCCCAACCGCAGGCGTGCGAAGGGGAAGGGGGCCCCCGCGAAAGCGGGGGTACCTGGGGGAAACCGTAGGTTGTCCCCCAGAAAAAGGAGCGGTATTTTGAAATCAAAAACGGCAGCGTGGTAAATATGGAATGATCAATAACCAATGATCAATAACCAAACAAATTCAAAATTCAAAGCACAAAATTTAAAACATTTTGCATTTCGGTCATTTGATATTGTTTGGAATTTGATCATTGGTTATTGGTAATTATTTATATTGGTGCTTGATCACTTGATCCATCATAGTCCTTCATATAATCATTTTTAATCATAGTTCAAGGCATCGTCCTCTTCGCCGCCTCATAAATCCCCTGTGCGTCAAGACCGTGTTTTTTGTAAAGTTCGGCGGATTTGCCGGATTCTCCAAAGCCTTCTACGCCGAGACAAACAACTTTCACAGGATACGCGCGGCTTAAAACTTCCATAACCGCAGAACCAAGCCCTCCAATAACTTGATGATCCTCAACCGTCATCACGTGACGCGCCTGTTTTGCGCACTCCACAACCAGATTTTCATCAAAAGGTTTTATGGAAGCCAAATTTACCACCATAGTCGAAATATTATCGCGCTCAAGCAGCTCACTGGCATGCAGAGTATTATGCATCATGCTTCCAGTGGTAAAAATACAAATATCCGTACCAGGTTTATAAATATTGCCTTCCCCAAAAGCAAACTGGTGGGTCTCAGGATATAAATTGGCTACCGGTTCGCAATTTAAACGCAAATATGTGGGCCCAAAATCGTTTACAATAACGTCCAGACTGCGCTTTGTCTCAATAGCATCAGCGGGGCAGACAATTTTCATATTGGGGATAACCCGCATAAGGGCAATGTCTTCCAGCGCCTGATATGTTGGCCCATTTTCATCGTAAGATAAGCCATTATTGGCTCCGACAATTTTGATATTTATATTTTGATACGCAACGGCGTTGCGGATTTGTTCCCACGCTCTTCCCGTAACAAACATTGAAAAAGAACATACAAAAGGGATTTTGCCGCGCGCGGCAAAACCGGCCGCGGCGGCAATCATATTTTGTTCGGAATTTCCAAAAGAAAAATAACGGTCGGGGAAAGCCAGCTCAAATGCCGCCAGGTTGAAAAAACGTTTATAATTGGCCGTCAAAACAACAATATTTTTGTGCCGTCCCGCAAGTTTTAACAACGCGTCACCAAAAGTTTTTGCGGTAGAAACCGGCTGATTTTGCCAAGATCGTTGAAGCAATGAATTGGACATTTGACGAGCTTCCGCTTTCGCGGGGGCTTTGTTAATAAATTACTGCCCTGAACTTGTTTCATGGACAACCATAATAAATGGAAGCACTAAAAAACTAAAAACATAAAAAAGTATAATGAAGGTTAATCCATGGCACAATGAAAACAATTTATTTGATAGAGCTCGCTGCGGCTCACCACGCTAAGCGGGGATTCTTCACCCCGCTTCATTGACAATGCGGCCAACAATTTTCTATAATGAAATTGATCAATATTTTAAAAAATAATCAATATGCATCAACTCACCGTTACTGCAACAAAGGCAAAGGTTCATTTTGGCGCCATTATGGGTAAAGTAAAAGAAGGCCAATCCGTTATTGTTGAAAAAAACGGCCGCAATCAAATTGTGCTTATTTCTATTGATGAGTATGAAGATTTTCTG
>CAZZPB010000070.1:0-2936 GCA_964655905.1 uncultured Candidatus Peribacteria bacterium | reverse complement strand
CAAACGGCCTGTTCCTCTTCAGCGGTCGCTGCTGTTTTAGATTTTAGCCAAAATTCATGAAACTCCCACCCAATGCGGTCGCTGCCCGGCGCCCGGCTGAAGTATTCGCGGTCATAGGCCTTTGTATCGTAAAAAGATACCCTGATCATTGATTTTCTCCTTAAATGTGGATCAAATTCTTAAAATCGGTACCAAACTCTGAAGAAATGAATCCAACGGTTTTTTCTTTTTCCATGTCTGGATAAATGGTGTGACCCCCAGGCGCCCTTTAGTTTTTCCAACCATCACTCCGGATTTTCCTTTAAGGGTTTGATGAACGGCAAAAGCGCCTAATTCCGTTGCAAGCCTTCGATCCAATGCCGTTGGGGTACCGCCTCGCTGTAGATAACCCAAAACAACTACATGGTATTTGTTTCCGCTCAACTCTTCCAACTTCTTTGCGATTTGAAAAGCCCCGCCTTCCTTATGTCCTTCCGCAACCACAATGATACTGCTCGTTTTCTGCCTTTTTCTATCATCACAAAGCCGCCGGCAAATATTTTTGATCGTAACTTTTTTCTCGGGAAGCAGGATCTCCTCAGCGCCGCCGGCAAGCCCGACTTCAAGCGCTATAAAACCAGCGTGGCGCCCCATCACCTCAATGAGAAAGAAACGCTCATGCGCATCGGCTGTGTCCCGGACTTTATCAATGGCTTGAAGGGCGGTATTCACCGCCGTGTCAAAGCCTATGGTGGAATCCGTTCCATAAAGATCGTTATCGATTGTTCCCGGTACACCGATTATCTGGCCAGGCCATATTTTCCCAAGCTCGTAAGCGCCTCGGAAACTTCCATCGCCGCCTATCACAATCAATGCATCAATGTCATTTTGTTCAAGAGATAACTTCGCCTTCTCTTGCCCCCTTTTTGTTTTAAATTCTTCGCTGCGAGACGTTTTTAATATCGTACCTCCGCGCTGGATGATATTTGAAACGGAGCGCGACTCCAATTCTTCCATTTCATTATCAATAAGCCCCTTATATCCTCTCAAAATCCCACAGACTTTGACACCGTGATAGCAGGCATAGCGGACTATCGCCCGGATAGCGGCATTCATGCCCGGCGCATCACCTCCGCTTGTCAATAAAGCAATTTTTCGTATTTTAACCATTGTCTTTCGAGTCCTCTTTGCTGCAATGCACAACTTCAATGGAGTTCGCAGGGCCTCCTTAACATTCATTTTTTAATCAATAGCAAAATCAATTCGGGTTGGTGCGGTTGACAATCGCTTCATAAATCTTTTTACGGCGAAGTTTTCTTGCTGTGATCCGCAGAGAGCCGATTTGAATTATCTCTCCAGGTTGAAGTGCGCGACCTAATTTCTGACTGCACCAATCGGAAAAGATAGGCGGTCTCCCTTCCAGGGTATCCACCGGAAATGCAGCGCCGACTGTGGATGCAACTAAATTCATTGGAACGCCGCCTCCCATGATCCATGAGAATCCGAAGGGATGAATATGCGTGGGAAGCCTGTCAAATTCATCCTCAATTTCCCCCACGAGTTCTTCCATGATATCTTCAAGAGTCACCATCCCTACGATCTTTTCATCCTCAGAGCGTATCAGCGCAATATGTGTCTTCTCATGAATCATTTGGGCTAATGCATCCGATATAGAAACACAGGCTTTCAAACCTTTGATCGGCCTTGTGATGCCTTCCAAGGTGGAGTTCTCCGGATTAATTTTCAATGCATTCACTATGTCCTTGAAATTCACATAACCTTGAACAGTTTGTGGGTCATCCTCCTTCTCGCAAACAGGAAAGCGTGTGTGCATATCCAAATGCGCTTTGATCAATGCATCGTTAAGACTGGCATTTAAAGAAATCATCGAAACCTCGGATGCCGGCAGCATAATACTGGAAATAGGCCGAGAAGAAAGCTCGGCCGCCGATAACACGATTTTTTCCTGCCCTGCTCCGATAAGCCGGGAAGATCTTGCCAATGAAACCGCCGCCTTTAATTCGTGAAGCCCGCCGTACTCTTCGCCTGGTGTTTGCCCTTTCATTTTTCCAGAACCAAAACCCACTACTTTTTTAACTATGGCTTCAAAAACCGTGACAATGGGATAGGTTATAAATGAAAGAACTTTCATGGCAGGAGAAAGCTTCAGGCAAATCCATTCCCGATTATTCAACGCGAACATTTTGGGGATTAGTTCGGCAAAAACAATGATAAAACAACTAAGCGGTATAACAAAACAGCTCAAAGCTAATATCTCAGCAAAGGTTTCCGAAAGTCCGAATGTATTTTCCAAATAAGGTTGTAATGTTTCTCCAACCCCCGCCCCGCCCGTGGCGGCGGCAATAGCACCTACAAGCGTGATACCCAATTGGACAACAGCAAGGCTTGCCTCCATTCTATCTTTCATAAAGACAGCGGCTTCAGCACCTTTTTTCTTCTGCCGCAACAAAACGCTGAGCCTTGCCCTGGAAATAGAAGCCAGAGCCATTTCATAAGCGGCAAAGATGGCATTCAATCCCAGCGTGATGACGATAACGATTAGTTCAAAACCAAAGGTCATATGTGTTTCCTTATGTTGCTATGCTATATTTTTTGATCCTGGGGGTCAATTCCTTAGGGGGGAGTCCTGCTTGAAATAAAAATGCTCAATATTTCATATTTCAGAAAAATTCTGGCTGCCCATGCCTTCTTGGTTTGCGCTTTCAGTCCGCGACAAGCGAAGTTGCAACAAAGATAGCGGAGTAAATCCCAACGGGTAAAGTAAATACAAAATCATTAATCGCGCCGGAACATCCTACTTTCCTGACAAGAGCCATTTTATAGATGCATCCCCGGCCTAATTTTCAAAACGAACAAGAGGTTTCTCGTAACGCAAGGAAAAATCACGCGCCCTTTCTTACAATAAGTTCCCGTCCGTTAACCGATTAAAAACATTT
>CAZZPB010000069.1:0-4530 GCA_964655905.1 uncultured Candidatus Peribacteria bacterium | reverse complement strand
CAAACTCTGAAAAGAGTGAGGGAAAGTTTAACAGACCATAAAACTGCGCTTGAAGTTGCGTTTACCGAGGTAATTACCGGTAGAGCGCCGGAAGATCGTGGGAATGGACTTAAATATGTAAGAAAAGTTATTGAAAAAAGTTCAATGAGTCTATTTTTTGAAACTGGAGATGCGCAGCTTGAACAAAAACCACATTCATATCATATTCATTTACAAAAAAGCGGAGATAATTTCCATGGATGCCTGGCTCTTATAAGATTTTAATCTTACTAAAATATGAACATTGATCTTAAAAAATTCGGCACGACACTTACTTCAAGACAACTTGGCAAAGAAGCTTTCGCAGCATTTCAACCTTTACTGAAAAATATCAATGAAAGCGAGATTATTGAAGTGGATTTTAAAGGTGTAAACACCTTCTCACCTTCCTGGGGGGCTGAATTTTTGACTCCCCTTATGAGTAAGTTCCCTGGGCAAGTATTTTTAAATAATACTTCGAACCCATCAGTAAAAATCACGCTTGAATTATTAGAAAATATCATTGGGGGAAAATTCCAAATCAGACAATAGTCTGGACCAACCCTGCCCGGGCAAAAGCCATTTCTGAACACTCAAAAAACAGGCTTAAATAAGCCACAAAAGTCATTGGCAGGGACGCTTGAACGAAATTCGAACCTGTTTTTATACACAGCGGAGTCTGTGTCCCTGCTGATTATATGAGTGACAGAGAGTGCGTTCCATATATTTTTGCTTACTTTGTTCAATCAAATAGCTTATTGAACATAAGAACCCTTCCTCAATGGTTTTATCGTACGGTATCGTGTCATGATTGCTTTTTGTTCTTTATTTGCAGCACGAATCACGGATTTAACAATCCTCTTTTTTTCGCTCAAAGGCATGGTTATAAATTTTCCAGAATTCATAGTCGTTCAAGTAAGGAATATTTTGTATAAGTAATTGTGACGTAAGGGTTAACACTTTCAACATCAAAATAAGCTTTATCTAAATTATTTTCAAGGTTTTTAAGCACAACGTTCACCTGAATGCGATTACCAAAATCAAACAACTTGATTCTGTTAACATTCTTTTTTGCATTAAAAAGAGCATCCACAAATAGCTCTTTAGGGACTTTTCTTCCTTCCAAAGCCTCTCGCGCTTTTGTAAATTCCCAAGCAGTAAAAGGATCCTGATATACATAATATATTTCAGTATGCCGACCTTTTCTCAAGGAGCGGGAAATATTGTCATATGCCTTCTGATAATCAGCAAATGTCCCGTCAAGCACCATGCTTTTTTGAGCTTTAAGCGCATAATCATGCAAATATTCGACACCAAGCGCAGAGGCACCCTGCACTTCTGAAGAATTCTTTTTGTTATAATGCGGAAGAAAATCTTTAATTTCATCCGCATCAATTCTGACAGCTTGGATACTGAACTTTTTGATAAAGTTTTTGGAAAATTCGGTTTTGCCAGCGCCAGGTGAGCCTGCCATAAAGATGGAAACCGGATTCTTTTCAGAAGAACAAATTGAATTATTGGCGAATCGTTCAATAAGCTCTTTTTTGTGGCTTTTAATATATTTTACAGCCTGTAAATGTGTTTCATTAGCCATAATATGCAGATAAATTTCACTATTGAAAGAATAGCCCCGATGGGCTTTGTAAGCTATGGAAAATATTTTAAATTTCAGTAAATTACGGATTTGGCTGTCACAGAAAATTTTATACACCGTGCTTTAATTTCTTCATGAACATACTGTATCGCCTGTCCCAATTCAGAATCAATTTAATATGTTTTTGAACAATAAGTTTATTGTTTTTCTCAATAGAATGTGCCAAATTGCGACAAGCATTGGCTTTAGCATAAGTAATTATTCTCTTCATGGACAATTTTTCTTTTGTAATTTTTTCATATATCTTCATAACGTCTACTATCAGCCATGGAGCATTGAATAGAGAATAAAATTCCAGATTAATATCCCCCAAGCTTACATCTCCAAAATCGAATATGCCACTAATTTTTTTGGTTTTTTGATTAATAACAAAATTTTCCAGATGTAGATCATTATGAAGAAGCGTGATTTTTAACTTCTGTTTTTGTATTTTTTTTATTTCCTGAAATATTTGTTGAGCAAATTCATTAAGCTTCGTATTCTCTATTTTTGCTATGACACAGAGATATTTCTTATCGTTTCTATATGGTAGTTCTATTTTTACTCCGAGTGATTGTGCTGTTTGCTCTTTAAATAAGGCGTGCAGCTCTGCTAGAAAATTGGCAATATCCTTAACCAGACTCTTTTTTTGTTTTGCTGTAAAGGATTTATAAAGTTTGAAGGTTAAATGTACTCCATGGATTTTTTTATAGGCCATATATTTGACCTTTTTACCTATGAATTTGATTTCAGGAATTGGTAATGTGATGTTTTTCTTTAATATTCTTAAAATGTGGATTTCCTTATCAAATTTATAGCCTGCATCTCTTGGAAATCTAAAAATATATTCATTATTTATTTCCGCAACGATATTATCCCATCCATGAGGGATTATTTTTATTGATTTGATTTTTAAATTAGGCAAGTCAGCCTGAATGACCTTTTTTACGGTACTGATTTTATCATTCTGAATGCAGACTTTTCGCATGTTTTTAAGTATACCACAGCATAAAAATGGCTTAAATAAGCCATAAAAGTCACTGGCAGGCCCTGCAGGAATCGAACCCGCGCTAAGGCGTTTGGAGTGCCTTGTACTGCCATTATACGAAGGGCCTACGTTGAAAGGTCAGCGTTACCAGTATACCATTTATTTTATCATTTGCGCCGGCAGAAGGGACGCCAGAATGTCCATGTAATGCAAATATACCATTTTATTTTGAAAACTCCAAAAAATGATGTAAAATGGAGTTATGTACGCCAGATTGATTAATCCACCTTCGGGAAAGAGCTTTTTTCTGTTCGGACCAAGGGGAACAGGGAAAACAACTTGGCTTAGGCGACAATTTCCAAATGCTCTTTATTTGGATCTTCTTGAAGCTGAGCTTTTTAATGATTTAACCGCAAATCCACAGAGTTTGGAAAATTTTATCGCTCCCGGATTCAAAAATTGGATTATTTTGGATGAAGTTCAACGGATACCTTCTTTGTTAAACGAGGTACATCGATTAATAGAAAATAAAAAACTGAAATTTATCCTTACAGGATCAAGCGCAAGAAAGCTTAGGCAAAAAGGGGTTAATTTATTGGCAGGACGCGCTTTGACCTATTATCTTTATCCCTTAACCGCCTTTGAGCTCAAAAAAGATTTTTCAGTGCAGAAAGCCCTTAAATTCGGCCAGCTCCCTGCCATTTTCAGCGAACCTGATAAAAAGAAATATCTTGAATCTTACGTCATGACGTACCTTGAGCAGGAGATTCAACAGGAAGGAATTACAAGGAACCTGGGCGCTTTTGCGCGATTCCTGGAAACAGCCAGTTTTTCACAGGGGCAGGTTTTAAATGTTTCAGAAGTTGCCCGGGACTGCAGTGTTAACAGAAAAGTCGTGGAGAGTTATTTTTCCGCGCTTTATGACTTGAGGTTGGCTTACTCTTTGCGCATTTTCACAAAAAAAGCTAAACGCAGACTTATTGGTCACTCCAAATTTTATTTTTTTGATGTTGGAATATATCAAACGATACGTCCGCGAGGGCCACTGGAATGGCCCCAGGAAAAAGATGGAGTAGCCCTTGAAAGTCTGGTTCTACAGGAGCTTAAAGCTGTAAACGACTATCTCCATTATGGATATGAACTGTTTTTTTGGAGAACATCCAGTCAAATTGAGGTAGATTTTGTTTTATACGGTCCGCGCGGCATTAAAGCTATTGAAGTCAAAAGCGCTCAAAAAATTCAATCAAAAGATTTACGTGGGCTTAGGGCATTTTTGAATGATTATCCCGAAGCAAAAGGATATATTCTGTATGGAGGTAAAAGAATTATGTGGAAAAATGGCATAGAATGCATTCCCGTTGAGCTTTTCTTTGCAAATGCCGCGCGTTATCTTTAAAATTACAAAATTATGTGACTATTACCAAATCTTATTTTATCATTTGCGCCGGCAGAAGGGACGCCAGAATTACAACAAACGCCATCGTTTTTTTCCAGTGAAATTTTTCCTTCAAAAAAAGTAAAGACGCCAGATATGTTAAAAGCGGCTGCAGAGTGACAATAAGCGTGGTGAAAACAATGCCGGTTTTTTGATAACTCACATAATACAAAAGCCAGCCGATACTGGTTAAAATATTGGTAAGAATCTGAAGAGTCATTGTTTTTGCGGTGGAATTTTTCGCATCCTTAAAAAATAAAAAGCCAAAGAAAACAGCCATAATGATCGAACGCACCAGCAACAATGCCATTGGATCCCACGTTTGCAGGATAATTTTTAAAATGATCGCATCAATGGGAGCGGCAATTAGTGTCCATATCAGGTAATGCAGACTGTTTTTTGCGATTTTAAAATGATGGTGTTCCCAGTGCGACCAGAGTACCGCCATGGAAGCAA
>CAZZPB010000068.1:0-4398 GCA_964655905.1 uncultured Candidatus Peribacteria bacterium | reverse complement strand
GGATCATACGCAAATGACTTTGAATAAATAATATGTGGCATAAATTTCAAAATCCGAATAACAAATTTCAAACAAAGTTCAAATGTTTTAATTTTTAATATCAAATAGGAATTTTCAGTCCCCATCTTGACTTGACATTTGAACCTTTGATATTGACTTGACATTTGTTATTCGGATTTCGGATTTGATCATAGTTTTTCCTGAATTTTTATTCAAAGAAAAAAACGTATGATCCGTTATTGGTCATTTTCCGTAATATTTTCTTTAAAAATAGCCTTATTTACTGTATACTGTAGGGATATTTCTATCCCTATTTTAAATAAACAACAAACATAAAAATGCTGGAAAAAGTTATTGAAAAAACATTCAACATATCACCACATGAGTTCCAAAGAACGGCGTATAGTTGGCTTATCCGTCTGCTTTACAGAACCGGCTATGTTTTAGGCTGGACAACGCTTGTCGCCATGTTTGTGAGCCGTTTTTCAATTCAATGGCTGCCTGTTTTATTTTTTATCCAGGCTGTTTTGACCATGCTGGGCATGGGTTTATTTTCGCTGTTGCATGAGCGTTTTTCCGCAAAGACGCTCATAGCTTTATGCGCTTTTGCAACAGGACTTTTGCTTTTTTTATCAACTCTTGTCATTGGCCATGTGTGGCTCTTTTTCAGTCTACTTTTTCTCGCCGTCGGGATTTTTATTCCCCAATTGACAATTTTTCTGGCAAATTATATTGAAGATATTTTTACCCCACTGGAGGGAGAAAGAATTTTTCCAGTAATTGAATCCGCGGAAACCATTGGAGGTATTTTGGGTGGCTTATTGATGAGCAGTTTTAGTTCTTTTATTGTTAGTTACAAGTTTTTTTATCTCTGGATTATTTTTCTTTTTTTGATGGTGGGTGTTGTTTTTTTTCTTCAGCCCGCCTCGGCAAGTTATCATCATTTTTTTCAAAAATCTTCAAAACAGCCATCCCCCGGAGGCGCTAACTCCGCGCTATTGCATAAAAGTATTTCCCAGATCAAATTTGTTCCTTTTTTACAGGGACTGCTTTTGATTTTTTTGATTTACTGGATTGTCGCGCAGTTGTTGGAATTTCAATATACAAAAGTGGTTGATGAAGCTGTTTTGGCTATTGGCGGCCCTGAAACTCATGAACAGGGGCTGACTCGCGGACTTGGTTCTTTGCAAATGCTTTTTCATGGATCAGCATTGATTATGCAACTGCTTATAGCCAGCCGTATTTTGAAAAAACTTGGCACGGTCGGAGCATTTTTGCTGCACGCTCTGGTGGCATTTTTTAGCGCCGTTTCTTTATTTTTTGGTTTCAGTTATTTTACCGTGGTTCTTGCTAAAAATAACTTTGAATTTACCGGCGTTGTGCATAAAAACGCTTATGAAAACGCTTATTATGCTTTTCGCCATGGCACGCAACGGGCGTTGCGTGAATTCTTTGAAGCTTTCATTTACCCAATTGGAACAATCGTTGGCACGTTTCTAATCATGGGGCTGCATTTTTTCATGCTTGCGAACCATGTGTTTTTGATGATGCAGATTATTCTGGTTTTTTTAACGTTTTTGATGGTCATTTTTTGTTTACGGCTTCAGCGGAGTTATACTGATCTTTCAAAAGAAAATCTTTTTCATTCAAAACATCAGCTTTCACGGTTGCATGCTGTTGAAATTCTTTCTCAAAAAGGGCACCGTCATTCATTGCAGATCATGCTTTCGGCGCTTGAAAAGCCGTTACAGAGCAAAGAAGTGAAAGTAAAAATTCTCGAAACTCTTGGAAAATTTCATCAATTGGACACGCTGCCTGCCATTCTTGCTTTTTTCCATCATAAAGATCAGGAACTGGTTTTGGCTGCGGTAAAGGCCGTGGAGGGTTTTTCTTTTTTGCATAAAGACAAAGTTTTGCCTGTTTTTTCCCGGCACCGCGTTGACAATTCGTTGCGGGACCTTTTTTTAACGACAAAAGATGAAAAAATTCGCAGTGCGATAATTCAGGTCTTGGCTCCCCGTCCCGGCGGGGCGGATTTTCTTCTTTCAGAAATGAAAACAGCCTCCCCCGCCATAAAGGCAGCCTGCATTAAGGCATGCGTGTTTTTTGCCGATCCAATGGCAACTTTTTATCTGGAACCATTTTTAAAAGATAAAAATCCAATGATAAAAGCGCAGGCAATTTTATCTTTATGGAAGCTGCGATATCAGCATAAACGTCTAAAAACTCTCATAAATGGCATGCTGCAATCACCCAAAAGGGAAGATGTTTTAGCGGTTTGCTCCATAATTGGAGATATTGGCTATGTAAAGGCAAAAAAAGATCTTATTACCCACCTTACGGTGCTGGACCCGGAGCTGCGTCTTTTTGCTTCGTTTTCATTGTTAAAACTAGGGTATCGGGACGCCGGAAAATATCTGGCGCATTTACTTTTCAGTAAAAATTCAGTAGTCTTGGATAAGGCAAAAGAGCTTCTACAGGACTTAAAACCTGAATTGAAACATATGATCGGCAAACTCATTCATAAAGAAATTTCTTTCAAAATGCATAAAATTTTTACCATGAAAAATATTATTCCTGCCTACGATCCAGGCCTTTTGGAGCGTTTCAAACAGGCATATTTGTGCGTTGATGCCTATGAAGAAGCCGATGCCTTAAACACATTGATCAATAAACAATCATATTAATTATTTTATTTCCCATTCATATGCAAAATCCAAATATACCGCATCTGACCATCAATATTGTTCCTCCACAGGATGGACAAAAATACCAGGTGGTTGAATTCCATGGGGAGCTTGATAAGGCCGGTCTTTCTTTAATTTCTGCGCAATTAAATACGCTTGTAGAAAATTTCCCTTATGCACATCTTGTGTTTAATTTCAGCGATTTGAATTTTATCAATAGTGAAGGTATTGGTCTTTTGATGACATTGCATTCGCATCTTACAAATATGGGGAAAAACCTCATTTTAGTGGCTGCCAAAGCCAATGTGAAGGACGTACTGAATGTGATCGGAATTTTAAACGTTTTGAAGACTTTCTATTCTATTGAGGAATTTCTCAAAAATAATCAATAATAATTTACCTGGAATATGTTATTTTTCAAACAAAGCTTTTTACTGCGAATATTCATATATTTTTTGTTCCTGGGAGCATTGTTGACGGGCGCCGTTTATTTTTTATATAGAACCGGCCAAAAAGTTGTCAGTCTTGAGATATTTGCAGTAACATCGGGCATTTTGCTTGTTTTGATGCTGCTTATATATTTTTATGAGATTGTACGGCCGATTCGGGCTATTCTGGAACAAATCAAGGCTCTTTTGACGGGAAGAAAATACCGCCGCATCTATACAAAACGCCTGGATGAAATTGGTATTTTTGCGCATTTTTTCAACGAAGTTACGAAAAATCTGGAAAAAGTGGCAATACAAATTAAAGAAGGTAAACGCATGCTCAACGAACTTGAAGTGGCCGGACAGATTCAGAAAGATATTTTGCCGGCAGAAAATCCCAAAATTCCAGGCCTGGATATTGTGGCTAAAACACGCTCTGCGGTTGAATTGGGAGGTGATAATTTTGATTTTATTACGGTGAAAGATAACAGTTATATTTATATTGGAGATGTTACGGGGCACGGTGTGCCAGCGGCGTTGGTGATGACAATTGTGCATACTTTGATCCATACGTTTGTGGAAATGTATGACAATGCTTTTGATATTGTCGTAAACACAAATCGCCGCTTAAAAACCCGCTTAAAGGCGACCATGTTTATGACAATGCTGATGCTGCGCTGGAACGGGACGTCGCAGAAAATGACATACGTTGGCTCGGGACATGAGCACATTATGGTCTATCGCGCGGCAGCCGAGACATGTGAAGTGAAACCGACCGGCGGAATTGCGCTTGGCATGGTTCCGGACAACAGCAAATTGATTAAAGAAATTGACCTTCCTTTGGAAAAAGGCGATGTGATTGTTCTTTATAGCGATGGTCTCACGGAAGGGCGCAACATGAATGGAGAAATGTTTACCATGGAAAGATTAAAAAAATCGGTTGAAAAGTATGCTACTCAATATGGATCTGAGGGAATTGTATTTCATGTCGCGCAGGATTATTCACATTTTGTGCAGGATCACATTCAGGATGATGATGTAACGTTGATTGCCATTCGTTATGTTGGAATGGAGGCCAAAATAGAGGCCCCCAAGGCAAGCCTGTAGGGAACGGCTTGAAACCGTGGATCAAGTGATTTTCTCTTTGAAAAAGTTTATGAAAATTTAATGTGGTACGTTATTGAATGATCAATAACCAATGATCAATTTTCAAACAAATTCAAAATTCAAAGCATAAAATTTGAAACATTGTTTTGGATTTTATATTTCGGTCATTTGATATT
>CAZZPB010000067.1:0-7453 GCA_964655905.1 uncultured Candidatus Peribacteria bacterium | reverse complement strand
AACCTTTAAGAATATTTTTTTCACTTAAATATTTGATGGCGGTATAGTTTCTGTGGGCCTCTTTCAGATCTGAAAAAGTTAATGCCGAGGCCATTGGTACGCCTAAAATCGACAATACGAATATCCCCAATATTGTTAATGTTTTCCATTTGTCCATATAATTTATATTGAATAACATTTATTTATCAAGTCAATGATTCGAATTAGACTTCTCAATGAAGTATATATACCATAGGTGGTAAATATTACTAAATAAAAGTTTTTATATGAAGAAAATTTCCGTTTATATTTTTAGTTGTCTTTTTCTTTTTGCAGGCGTGGCGCTTATAGGTTGTACTCGGGCTCCGCAGCCTCCAAAAGTTGCTGAAGAAATGGTCAAAGACGCGGTTAAAAAATTTATCAATATTGATTCGCATTCTTTTGATTTGAATATCAAGGGCAATATCAATCCTCCAAAAGGCCAAAAGGGAACAAATTTTGTCTTTGATTTTACGCTGGGTGGATCTCTGGATTTGAAGGATGTTCAAGATCCGCGTCTTAATTTGAAAGTTGATGGAAATACCAGTAATGAAGGTAAAAACGATTCGTTTTCTTTACAGGCGCGTCTAAATAAAGAAGCAGTTTATGGCAGGATCGATAAACTTGCATTTGCGGATGATAATCCTCTTATTAAAACTCTTAAAGACAGTCAGGCCGTATGGTGGAAATTGCCAGTTCCGTCGGCATTATTAAAAGAGCTTGCCGCTAATATGCCCAAAAAAGGCGATGATAATCTGACGCCCGATCAAAAGAAAATGAAGGAATTGTTTGAAAGTATCTCTTTCTTTAGCGATTTAAGGTATGTCGGCATGGATAACATTAAGGGTGAAGAAAGCTTCCGATATACATTCAATCTGAATAAAGCGGGCGTAAAAGATTTTCTAAAAAAAGCCAGTGTATTCCAGGGAAAAACATTCAATCAGGACGAGGATAAGCAGATAGATGAGGTTTTGCAGCAAATGAACGTGAACGGCAGTTTATGGATTGGGAAGACAAGCGGCATTATAAATCAGATAGGCGCTGATGTCCGCTTTGTTGCCTCGGAAAAAGCCCCTGGCGGCGTTTTTGGTTTCCGGACAACCCTTTGGGATTTTAATAAGCCCGTAGTTGTTGAAGTACCAAAAGACACCAGGCTTGTTCCTGCCGAGGCGATACTCGGAATGCTGCTGGGCGGTTTACAATCTGATAAATCTTCACAGGAAGCCGCACAGGGCGATTCCAGGACGCCGGTTATTCCGGATCCAGCGGCTTCTGGTCAACCTGATGAAACGCCGTAGAGGGAAAATCTGTTGGTTGGGATCGAATGATTCTATGACCCGAAAAATGGGCAGCACAAACCTTAGGCCTATAGGTAATTTTAAGAGAAAAGTAGTTTTCTCCTTATCCATAAGCCATTGTTTCTCGATCTCTTTCGTCTCCGCCTTTTACGACATATCATTAGAAGACAACCTTCAGATCTCAAACCCACTACCGAACCTTTGAATCGTACGACCTTTTGTACATTATCACTGTTTTGTGAACTTTTTCTAAATTATTTCTTAATTTTTCCAAACGCGGCCGTTATTTCTTCATCATATGCCTTTGTTGTTTCCCATATGGTGTCGAAAATGTTTTTTTGTGATTCCGCCATTTCCCTGCTTTCAATAAGGATTCCAAAATTTTCCTTTAGCGAAGTCATTGCGACTTTATGGTCATAAATAAGAAGATCCAGATGAAAATTGAATTTCTCCGGTATTAATCTGCTCTCACGCAGCTCCAGTTTGTCGCGTTTTTTACGCAAAAAAGCCTGTTCGCTTGCGGGGAAAATTGCCCTAATGGTTAATCCCTTTGCTGTTCTTCTTTGGTAATAGCTTGCGAAATATTCCGGCATCAGCGATACGAGTTCATCCACGCATGCATAAGCGCGAATCGTTTCGTGCGCGCTCAATGTGTCCTCCATAATATTTTGAATGCTGTCTTTTCCCTGATAAAAGATAACTTTTGGTCTTATCTCCTGGATTTTTTTGACTTTTTCAAATTGATGGACAATGTTATGAAATTGTTCAATTTTTGCTTCAAGTTCCGCGTGTTTTTCTCTTAGACGGGCCAAAAGAATATTGGCTTCCACGGCCTGAAAATAGGTGGTATTTTCGAGAACAATTTTTTGCACAAGCCCCTTTTTCATCAATTTTTCAAGCATCGCGTAGCCGCTGCTGCGGTTCTGTCCGATTTTTTTTGCAATTGTGCTTGCGGGGTTTTGCCCCATTTGAAGCAGCATTAAATATGTGCTTGTTTCTTTTTCATCAAGACCAATTTCTTTGAGAATGTAAAAAAGATTTTGCATATTTTATGTGAATTTAATCCGCTTTCGCGTGGGTTTCGGCCGATAATCTCAGGAAAGCAACAATCTTATAATAATTATTCTATTTTTGTCAAGCAAATTAAGCTTTTTTTTATATTTTGATTAACTGGCCGGTTTAGGATTCCAATACCGCCTTGGCCGGGTAAAAATTGAAATTTTGCTTTCTATATGCCAAAATCTCGTGTTTTATTGTGGGGAATTTTTGGATTTTTGGGCGGCGTTGGCATCGCTACCGTATGGCCTTCTTATTACGTGCTGGTAATCAGTGTTTTTGTCTGCTTTTGTATTATTTTGATCCATGTGCCAAAAAAGGCTTTGGCTCTAGCCTTTGGTATTGGTTTTGTCTTTGGCGTGAGCCGTTTTTTATTCAGCATTCCCGATTTTGGCATACATGATGTGGCCTATTATCGGGATATTTCACGGACAGTAACTGTGGAGGGGATCATAATGACTGAAGTGGATACGCGCAGCGATCGCCAGTATTTGTTGATAAAGACTTTATGGCTTGAGGATAACAATTATCGTGACGCTGTACATGGCAAACTCCTTGTAAAAGCCAAGCGTTATCCGGAATATTCTTATGGTGACAAGATCAAAATTCAGGCGAAACTTGTTTCTCCCCCAACATTTGACACATTTTCCTATAGTGATTTGCTCGCGAAAGATGATATCTACGTTGTCGCCTATAATCCTAAAATTTATTTACTGGCGCATGCCCAGGGTGAGCCATTTTGGGCGCTTGTTTTTGGCATAAAAACAACTTTGAGCGAACGAATCAATGAATTATTTTCTGAACCGGAGGCGGGTCTGGTGGCGGGATTGTTGTTGGGTCTTCGCAGGTCCATTCCGGCCGATATTATGGATGATTTCAGCCGCGCCGGTTTAACGCATATTCTTGCCATTTCCGGCTATAACGTCTCGTTGATGGTAGTTATTTTTGGTCTTATTTTTCAAAGGGCCGGACGCAGATGGCGTTTTTTTGGAATGTTGGGAGGCATTTTGTTTTTGGTATTATTTACGGGATTTTCCGCGAGCATTATACGCGCCGCGCTCATGGGTGGTTTTGTCCTCTTCGCTATTTTGCGCGGCAGAAAAAGTAACGGCCTGCTGATGTTATTTTTGAGCGCTTTTATCATGGTTTTTTTTCAGCCCCGCATGTTGACTGTCGATCTCTCTTTTCAGCTCTCGTTTTTGGCGACGCTCGGCCTTATTATGTGCTTGCCGTTTATTGAAAAATATTCAAAAAAACTGCCACATTTTTTGGAAGAAAATCTGAGTGTTACCCTTGCCGCCCAGGTTTTTACCACTCCGCTTATTCTTTATAAATTTGGCAAATTTTCGCTTATTGCGCCCGTTGCTAATATTTTATTTCTCCCTTTTGTTCCAATCATCATGTTTTTTTCTTTTTTTGGAATATTGATTTCATATATTTTTCCATCATTCGCCATGATTTTTAATTCTGTCGCATGGGTCCTTTTAAAAATTATGCTTGCCGGCGTGCATTTTTTGGCGAATCTTCCCGGCGCTCTTATCTTTACATGATGAATAGAAAATTTAAAATTATTCCCAATGTCTGATCCGTACCCCGTTTAGTAGACACTTTAGAAACCCTCAACCCTCGACCTTGGTCAAGAGATGATCCCTGTAAACAACTGTCAAGGCTGTTTACGTCGCCATGACAGGGCCCATACATTGGGTTATTTCTTTGTAACAGAAAAACCATTAAATTTATTTAAACCAGATGTTAAAAAAATATAAATTTCTTGTAAATAAAAACTGTTTTTGATACCCTGGTATCGTCAAGGCTGTTTACGTCATACGTATAAAAAGGACTTTCTCTCAAAAAGGGGATGTCCTTTTTGTTTTGTTATAGCCAAAATTTGAAGTCTTCATTTGACATTCGGATTCCGGATTTCACCTCTGGTAAACCCAAATCGGCCCTAGATTATGCTCAGGGTCCCGTTCAATGCGCTGTTTTTCTTTCCATGTGCCGATGGGGAAGGCATATGAAATGATGCGCGTACCTTTTTTAAGCTCTTTTTCGAGTTTTTCCTGAAGCCTTGCCAGTGGCTCCGGCAAGAGATAACAAACAATAACATTGGCATCCGAAAGGTTCCAAAAACGAAAATCGGTAAAATAAATTTTTGCTTTTGAATGCCAAAAAAAATGTCTGATTTTTGCAAATAAATAAACAAGAGGTGAAAGTTCCATGCCAACGGCATCTGCATCATAATCTTTGGCTGCCAAATGGACCATGCGCCCGTCGCCGCAGCCAATGTCATACACTTTTTCTCGCGGCCTGATTTTGGCCAGTGCAAGCATTTTTTTTACTCTTTCCATTGGGGTCGGTACAAACGGGGCACCTGTTATTAATGCGATCAGTGTTGGAATAAGCACTAAAATAACCAGTATCATTTGCAATGGGCTGCGAAAAAATGTCGTTGTCATGCCGATCAGCACCGTTCCAGCAACGGCTACAAAAAAGAAAACAATAAAATCAATAATTCTAGATTTCATAAAGATAAATGGTTGGAATTCTTTGTTCCATGTCTTTTTGGTATATTTTTACGGGTTTTATTTCCGGAATACGGAAAGTGTTACTGATGATCCTTGTGCCTTTTTTGCACTCTTTTTTCATTTTTTGATACAAAAGTGGCATGACATCTGTCCCGAGATAGCAGAAAACAACGTCGGCATCACTCAAATTCGCCTTTAGAAAATTTGAAAAATAAAGCTTAATTTTCGCACTGCCAAGCCACTTTTTTATGTTCGCCAGTAAAAATGGAATCGGCGCTATTTCAAAGCCGCGCGTTTTAACATTCTGTTTTTTTTCGGCTTCAATAAGCAGTCTTCCATCGCCGCAGCCCAGGTCATAAACAATTTCTCCTTTTTTTAAGTTTGCCATTTCAATCATCCGTTTTACCGATTTCATTTTTGACGGCACAAACGGTACGCGGAAAAACAGATTTACCATCGCCGTAGCCAACATAAGCATGGTGAGAGTAAGAATGGCGCCCGCGATGATGTCGGTAAATAGTATCATTTCGTTTAATTATAGCATGGTTGCTCCCTTCGGTCGCTTTGATTTCTTAACCCCGCCAGGGCGGGGTCTATGGATTAGGAGATTTTTGATCACGGATAGAAACGGTTTGAAACCGTTCCGTACGGGATTGTTTAGAACAACCACGATTACATGAAGCAAATTCATTAATTGTTTAATTCTTTTAGAATTTTATTTTTTAGTTTCGCAAAACTATGTTCCTTTAATCCAAGCTCTGGAACGGAGCGTGTGTGCGAAAGTAAATTTTTTAACTCAACAGCGCAATCGGAAAGTTTATATTTTTGAAGCAACGAATTATATTTTTTGTAATCAGTTCCGGCTTGCAGAAGAGCAATAATATCAATTTTGTCTTTTTCTCCTTTAATGCTGTGCGCTCGATCATGCCATGCTTTTTGTTTTAGAATAAGGAGCGCTTCGGGTTCCAATACGGAAAATCCTTCTATTTGCCTGGCTGTTTTTAACAAATCTTCTATCGGAATGCCAAGAAGCGAAAAAAATGGAACGTAAATATCAATATCAAATTCACCCGCGTGAATTTCGTATTTTTTAAGGCGGTCATTTTTTATCAATTCATAATTGATTTTCAGCTTTTCCAGTGTTTTATAATCGCAGATAAAATCAATATCTCTGGACTTCAGGCTCCTGGTGTAAAGGTAAACAGCCCATCCTCCGATCAGTATAAATTTATATTTTCTCTTTAAATCCTGAAGCGTATTCCAGCTTTTTTCCGTAATTAAATCGTGATAATAGGCCATAAAGAAAAGTCTAATTTATTGGTCATTAATCATTGGTCATTTTTAAAGTCCCATTTTATTTTTTAGAGCCTGTAAAAAGTCTTTCGCATACCACTCGGGAATATTCCAAAGATCCACAAAAGTTTGGCTGTCTGCTGTCATTTTTTTAGAAATATACATGTCGGGTTTTAAAACATATAAATTTTTATAGCCTTTTTGAGGAGGGAATCTTTTTTTTATTTCATTCAGGTTTTTACTGTAGATGTAAACAATTGAATAATCCGCCGGAGGATCGCCATAAAGCATTTTATAGGCGCTGAAGGCCGCGAAAACGGCATCGGGCGCCACGGAACCTTCTATTTTTTGCGGCGTGGAGTTGACATGGGTTGAGTAAATAATATCAGTTTTCAGATTTCGCTGCGTCGCCCAAAGAAGAAGCAGTTTTTCACTGTCGCGCAGACGGAAAAATCTTCCGGTAACCTGAACTGCCCCAATTTTTCTTGGTATTTTCAAAGCATTAAAAACTGTGCTGGTGGATACGTGAAATGTGGCGGCAATATTTTTTTGTGTAAAAATATCCCTGTTTTTCGCAAGAGATTCATTAAGTATGTATCGCCAAATTATTTCTTTTTTAGTCATGCAAATTTAAGCTATAATGTTTCGATTTCCTCATCTCCATTTTATCTTCATTTCGATTATACTCGAAATGAAGATATTGATCTAGTGTTTTAGTAATTTTTAGGTGACCTTTTTCATTCGAATTTGTATCCGGTTCAAGCGACATCCGGCTCATACGCTTTTCCCTTTGAAAAAGTTCATGAAAATTTAATGTGGTACGTTATTGAATGATCAATAACCAATGATCAATTTTCAAACAAATTCAAAATTCGAAGCATAAAATTTGAAACATTGTTTTGGATTTTATATTTCGATCATTTGATATTGTTTGGAATTTGGTGCTTGGTAATTGGTAATTATTTATATTGGCGCTTTATCATTGGTAATTTTTAACACATGCTCTTTATTCAAAGAAAAAAACGTATGATCCTGAATCTATCCTAAAACAAGAATTAGACAGTCAAGCCTTTTTTGTGATAGAAAAACAATATGATTCAAAAAAGGCTCATACGCTTTTCCCTTTGAAAAAGTTTATGAAAATTTAATGTGGTACGTTATTGAATGATCAATAACCAATGATCAATTTTCAAACAAATTCAAAATTCAAAGCATAAAATTTGAAACATTGTTTTGGATTTTATATTTCGGTCATTTGATATT
>CAZZPB010000066.1:0-3807 GCA_964655905.1 uncultured Candidatus Peribacteria bacterium | reverse complement strand
GTGGCGTCGCATTTCCTTTTGTAGAGATTAATTTCATTAACAGGAAGCAGCCTGAGTATTTGCCGGCATTCAGGACACAGCGTCGGCGGTGGCATCTGATATTTTTTGCCGTTAAATACCGGCGAAATTTTGTCGTAAAATTGAAGATCGCTATCAGTGATTTCAAATTGCGTTTGACACTGGCGGCAGGCTTTTTGCATGGTTCTAAAAAAAATATGTCACGCTAATTTTATAGCCTAAACCGCTGCAAGTCCACGTTGAAAATAAGTCGCCATTTGCGCTACTTTATCAGCATCCGGCTTTGGGTTTCTACTGTCAAAGGTATTACGGTCAACACTTTCACAAAGCGCATCCTTGGTAAGATCAATTAAAACTACCTGACCAGGATAGTCATACATATATCGGAAATCAGGGTAGCCTGCGCCTGTTGCGTAAGGTTTATTAGTAGCCCACTCGATACCATCTGCGGTAAATGCTCTTTGCATCTCTCGATATACTCTCATATTGGCATGTTTGCGGCCACCTCTTTCGCCCGTGATAAAATCTTGTTTTCGCGGTATTTTTTGATCCGTGGGCAAACCGTGGGCATCCACATATCCTTGAAGATTGTCATCAAGAGCCGGCCTTACTTCTTTTTTAAAACCATATGGATCCATGCTGTGCAGACAAACCAATTGCACTGCCTTACGTGTCCCAATAGTTTTCTTTATAATCGCATTTATACCCTGTAAGCTTTCTTCATGTATACCTTCTAAAATCGGCATAACTATTTCTGCATCCCCGTGTAGCCAAATATTCGGTATTTCATTATTGTTACGATTTCTATTTACATTACAAATGCCGCGATTAACTTCAGCGCTTACACTTATCCCGCCCGGGCAGGTTCTTAATATTTGTGCCCGCAATTCATTTATGCCGGCATCTCTTTCTGACTCCAGATAAGCTCTTAATGTAGGTGCGTCTATTTTTTTTAACTTCTCTTTTATATCATCAGGCAATGGGTTTAATCCAAAACGATCTCTGCCGCTGTGGTCGTGCGGACTCAAAAGCACATAACGAATATCTTGTTTAGCAGCCGATTTTGGTGGCTTAGAACCATATGAACTACCTAAAGCCAAATATCCGTCCTGTACCGCTCGCAAATCTCTAAAATCTTCAAGCATAAATTGCAAATTTATAAAATCGTAAAAAACAAACTAGAGTATATACATATTTTAAAAATTAGTCAATTCACGATTTCAGGGAAAATTTATGTTTCATAAAGGCCAGCCTGCTTTTCAATACACTTCCTTCAAATAACAATCTTCACAGTAAATCGTTTCCCCGCCTGAGCGGAGCCCCCCGCTAAGCGGGGCGGCGGGCATTTCTTTGGCAAATGTGCTTTGAACAGGCTTTTTACACTTGCCGCAGTGGCGCGGCCACAGTTTGCGCGGATTGCGCAGCGACATTCGTTCAAAGTGTCTGCAATCAGGACATTTGCGGGGAATAGGCATTGGAATCGCTCGCAACCGGCGCAGTTCCTGTGGAATAATTTTGTAATTTTTGCCGCACGTTTCACAAGCGAACATCATATTTAGGACATCATCTTTAACATCACCAATGTCATCTGGAAAAGCGTAACTTTGCGGCTGATATTCCCGGACGTCTTTTTCCTGCCAATGAAATCCCTTTGCAGTTGCTTCCGCGCGCGCAAGCGGAAAATATTCATGCGCCACAGTTTCATTATAACCAAAAGGGGAGAGTCTGGCTGGAAAATATTTTCCAAATTCATCCATGTTTTTCATGTGATCAATGATTTTTGGAACGATCTGTTCATATTCTTCCTGGCTGTACTGTTTATTCAAAATACAATATTTTTTGTTGCGCAGGCCGAAACAGCCAAAAAGATTGCTGGAATTGTAACAAAACTGGCTGTACATTGCGTTTTGCGTGTGAAAAACATAGAGGCTGAAAATGCAATTATAGACCGCAATTGTCCCCAAAACCTGGTAGCAAAGTTCAGGTTTTAAATACATATTTGAACAATCCATCAGGTCTTTCGTATCAACACCAACTACAAGATATTTGCAGTCCTGGCTGTCATTCACATCAAAACAATCCGTACAATTTTTACAGTTCAAAAGAAAATCGCCGGTAGAATTTTCGGAGTTAACAATATTGGAATATTTATGAATTCTTTTTTTGCGAAGTTCCGCGAGTTTTTCCTTTGCCTCAAGCCGTTTGGCGTGTGATCCAAGAAATTCTTTAACGCGCTTCTGATATTCATCTTTGGCCATGGGCTGATCCATAAAATAGAATTCCTTGTTGGACAAATTTGTGGATAAAAAACAGTTATTACATCCTTTTAAATTTTCCGAAAAATGGCAGTCGAAGCAATTTTGGCTGTACGAAAGGTAAATGCAGTTATAGCATTTTTTGACATTAAAACATTCATATAAAAGCTCGCTGTCGTATGCATAAGAGGAATCCATCACATCACGGCATGTCTGCAATAATTTGCCGTAATAACAATTCTCACAATTTTCGGAAGAATTGATCAAATAGCAGTTGTATTAACTCATTAGAAAACCTGACTGTACGAGGGAGATGATAACTTTGATCTTTTGGGTAATCTTTCGACGTAATTGTACAGGGTCGAGAGTTTGATACAAAGCGATAAGTTCGTCCTTTGTTTCTTGCGATATTTCCGGACAATCCAAAACCCTTTGATATGGAGTTTTCGCCTTGTCGTGTTTTCGTTTGATCTTTGCTCCATAGCGAACTTTTGAGACAAGTTTTAATGTTGGCTGGAAGAAGTTTAAGAACAAGCGAAGTTCATTGTCATAAAGATTATTGATGAGTTTGAGTTGATGGTTTGTATCAAAGCGGTCATAACCGAGTATTTTGCGTACAAGAGGCCAATTCTTCTGTTCAATATGAGCATTATCTTTCTTCATGTATGGTCGTGACCTTGTGAATTGGATTTTTTCATCTTCACAGTATTTCCAAAGCTGGTGGTTAATGAACTCAGAACCGTTGTCCGAATCAATGCCTAACAGGTTAAATGGCAATTGCGATCGTATTCTTTTGACTCCTTCAAAAACACGTTTTTGAGCTTTGCCCATAACTGCAACCCTTTCAGTCCACGTTGTCTTAATATCAACCGCCTGCAATGTATTGATAAAATCTCCCGACGCATTGCCGCCACAGTGAGCGACCAGATCAATTTCGCAAAATCCCGGTTTTGAAATATCCCAGCAACCCGTCTGAATTGGAATATTTTTCTTCAAAAGATAACCCGGTTTTGTTGTTGAGATCAGAACACGATCATTCAATTCTCTGTGTTTTGAAATTCTTCTCCCAATACTGGCACGGCTCATCTTCAACAACTCGGCCTTTGTTTCGCTGTTGAGCTTTAAATAACCAAACTTTTCAAGGACAGCAATGGCTTCAGGAAGATACGGATACAGCCGCTCGGCGCAGATACAATCAAAATGCTGCCATACATCGATCAGCGCGGCATCAGCTTCGTTTGAATATAGCCTTTTTCTTCCCCGCTTCCTTGGATATTTCTCTTTAAAACACCTCTCACGAATTTTTGTGATGGCATATTTCCGGTTGAGGTTGGTGTTTTCACAATACTCATCCAGAATCTTTGTCTTTTCCGGCTTTCTCTTCGCCTGCAAGTATCTTTTGGCAACGATGAGTGTTAGTTCCATGACTGTTTTGGGTGACATAGAGATCAGGTTAAAATCTCTATTCTACAGTCAGGTCTTTTATGAGTTAACGTTGCCTGCTATGGTCAGGTTTTTTGTGAGTTAATACAGC
>CAZZPB010000065.1:0-5622 GCA_964655905.1 uncultured Candidatus Peribacteria bacterium | reverse complement strand
TAAGGAACCTCTGAAAAACAGCACATTAGCGCTGGCGCGGTGATTTTTGGATGAAATTTTTGAGATTTTGTTGTTTTTTGAGCTCATGGAGAGCTCTTTTTTTGTGTTTTTTGGAGCTTTTTGGCTTCGGGACATGATATCCCCTTGTCATGCCATGGCGAGAAGCCGTTTGCGAACACGGAAAAGATTGGCCAGAGAAAAAAGCGTGCAAAGCTGCATGGTGTTCTTGAATAAACCTTTGTATCTCACTTTCGCAAATCCCCATTGGCATTTGATCACACCAAACGGATGTTCGACCTTTGAACGTACACTTGAAAATTTTCTGTTTCGTTTTCGTTGTGATGAAGATAATGGATGATTGCGTTTTCCACGATCAGAAACTGCCCAGAGGATTCCTTTGTCTCGAGCCTCACGTTTGTCTTCCGTTTTGAAATAACCTTTGTCTCCAAATATCGCCCGCTCATAACCATGCAAAAGTTTTTTGAATGGTTTCCGGTCATTCACTTTCGCCGCCGTTGTTTCCAGGGTATGAACGATTCCACTCTGTGCGTCGACCCCGATATGCGCTTTCATTCCAAAAAACCACTGATTGCCTTTTTTTGTCTGGCTCATTTCAGGATCACGTTTTCTGTCACGGTTTTTTGTACTTGAAGGAGCGGCGATGATGGTGGCATCAACTATGGTTCCTTCTCTCATGAGCAGTCCCTTTCTCTCAAGCACGACATTCACAATCTTCAAAAAACGCTCCTGCAGTTTATGAGCTTCGAGCAGATGCCGAAAATTGAGAATGGTGGTTTCATCAGGAACTTTATGGGACAGCAGATCAATCCCCAAAAATTTTTGGAATGAGGTTCGATCGTATATGGCTTCTTCTGCAGCAGGATCAGATAACGCATACCATTGCTGCAAAAAATATATTTTCAGCATCATCATGAGTTCCATCCGCTTTCTGCCTGTTTCTTTTTCGGTATAGAAGGTCTGTATTTCATTACAAAATTTCTCCCACGGAATAATCTTTTCCATCTCTTCCAGAAACTTTTCACAACGGAGTCTTTTGTGCTGTGCCAAAGCAAGAAAACTGTTTTGCATCATATGAAAATTGGGTTAAAAATCTAACCCAATTCTATCAAAAAATCACACAGTTCAACAGTGTTTGTTTTTCAGAGGTTCCCTAATACAACTCTAACAGCAGATCCGATAATTTTTAAAGCCAACATTTTTTTTCCCTGATTGCTTCTATATTTTTCAGGATAAAAATCATCCAAAACATACATGCGTCTTTGAGAAGGACCATTTGTTTTTTTATTTTGATCATCCAACAGTGATTTTACATCCCCAATAATTAACTCTCCAACAAAATAGTTGCTTAATTCAATGGGAATATCCATCTCTTCAAGAGACACGTATAGGAGTCTTACGGAAGTTCTATATGTGCTGACAAGAACAAAATATTTCAAATCCAATTAATCAATTTTTTTTGCATACTTTCCTTTAGGAAATTTTTCTTTACATTTATCCTTAAAAGCTGATTCACGTGGAACACTTGTCGCTCTTAGTGCAGGCAAGACGTTACTTATTATTGCTGCATAAGCTTCTCTCGCATCTCCAGTTTCTGGAAATGCATCAGCCGCTGGGGGTTTCATAAGTTCATGACGTGTGTCTGTATCACGATCTTCAATCATAATTATTGAAAAAATGCTTCGACTAAGATACCAAAAATACTGTTTTTGTCAAATGTTAAAAGGAGAAAAGGGAACGGTTTTGTGCTATCATTAACAGATTTAATCAATATAAAAATAAAAACACACATATGGCGCTACTGGATTTTTTCCGTTCCAAAAAAACAGAAACAGAAAGTGAACCAGAAAAAGTAGATGCTGGCATGAAAATCAAAGTGGTTGCCACTTTTTTGATGGTGGGATTCGCTGTCTATATTGCATATTGGGTGCAGGACGCGACTGATATAAAAACCGATGTGCTGAGTTCTCCAACACAGACGGTTGCAAGCCAGGAATCAATTCCTAAAACTGCCAAGACTGAGCAGCCACAGGAAGTTTCTATTATTGATTTTCGTTTTGAGCCGGACACGGTGACAGTGAAAAAAGGTACAACGGTGATATGGACGAATAAAGACGCAGTGCCGCATACGGTTACAGGCGATAATTTTAGCAGTGAAACTTTAACTCCGGGACAAAGCTTCAGTTACACATTTCAGGCTGATGGAAGCTATAAATACCATTGTTCTTTTCATCCGCAGATGAAAGGAACGGTAATTGCGGGTACGGGCGTGACTCCAAAAGCCGCAACTGAACAGGCAAAAAAGCCCGTCCAGGATGCGCCAAAAGGTACAGATTCTACAGCAGGGGCAGGTTTTAAACCCACCACTACTACTGTTTTGGAGGATTTCTCGAAAGAAAATGTCGATCTGAAGCCATCCGCCCCGCCCATTCGTGAGGGCTTTGGCGCATTATTGCCGGATAATTCTTTAAACAATTCTTTACTTTTGAATGACGGCGCAAACACTTCTTTCGCGAGTTCAGCCAGCGCGCCGCTCCCAAAAGATGGTGTAGATCAAAAAAAAGAAAAACTTCCAGAATCAGGGCCCGAAGAATTTTTCTATGTCGCTATTTTTCTTGCCGTGCTTTATTGGCAGGGTAAAAAACGTTTTTGGCGCAGCCATATCTAACAGTAATGGCTGTACTAAAGTCATCACAATATTCATTGCACGGCCGCCTCGGCTTCTTTTACGGTAATCAATCTTTCATAAAAAGCTTTTCCAATAATGGCGCCGGTTGCTCCTATTTTTTTGAGCAGTTGCAAATGTTTGGCGTCGGCAATGCCGCCGGAAACGTAAATACGCAGGTTTTTTCCCGTAATCAGAAAGAGCCTGTCCACTTCGTCATAATTGGGATGGATCAGGGTTCCCTCGCTGCGTTCATCTTTATAAATAATTTCCTTAACCCCAAACGGCACAAGTTTTTCAGCAAAATCCACAACATCCGGCAATTCGCCGCTTATGTTTTTTTCTCCGCCAGACCCCGCCGAAGGCGGGGTTGAGAAATTATCGCCCCGCCTCTGCGGGGCAACCATAACCACCTCACTTCCTTTTGCCTGAATTTCCACAATAATTTTTTCCGGACCGTAGGTTTCCAGGGCTTCTTTTAGCAATGAAAGGGCGTATGGACGTAAAGCAATTTTGCTAGCGCCGATCTCAAAAGCCGCGGCAATATCCTGCATATTATTAAAACCTGCCTCAATCTGCACAGGAATTTTGACCGCTTTTATCAGCCGTTTCACAACATCCCGCTGGGTAAATCCGCCGTCGCGCCGGCCGTTCAAATCTATAACATGGAGTTTTTTGGCTCCTTCATTCTCAAAAAAACGGGCCATTTCAACAGGGCTTTTAAAATAGGTGGCCTTTTGGAAGTAGCTGCTTTTGTAGAGAGCGACACAGCGCCCACTGAGAATATAAATTGCCGGAATGATTTCCATATATTTTTTTATAGGTTCTTAAACGTTAAAGCGAAAATGCATAACATCTCCATCGCATACCTCATAATTTTTCCCTTCCACCCGCATTTTTCCTTTTTCTTTCGCAATTATTTCATCGCCGCAGGCAATGTAGTCGTTATATGCTATGACCTCCGCGCAAATGAAACCTTTTTCAAAGTCCGTATGAATAACGCCGGCGGCCCGCGGAGCAGGGTCTCCTTTATGAATATTCCATGCGCGAACCTCCTTTGGGCCGGCCGTAAAATAGGTTATTAGGCCCAAAGTTTCATGGGCGGCTTTGATAAGGGTATTTAAGCCTGTTTCTTTGAGACCAAGACTCTGTAAAAACGCTTTCGCCTCCATATCATCCAGTTCGCCAAGTTCTTCTTCAATTTTTGCGGAAATAGGAATTATTTTTTTATCGGAACTTAAAAAAAGTTTTTGCTGCAGGGACTCGGAATTGAAACTGCCAAGGTCTTTTTCACCAACATTCGCGATATAAAAAATTGGCTTTGCGGTGAGCAAATGAAGATCTTTACTTTCCTCTTTTTCTTCATCTGTAAGCTGACAATCAATGATTTTTTTCCCTTCACCGAGGGCTGTTTCAATTTTTTGTATCAGGTTCGCATATTCCTGCTTTTTCTTGTCGCCGGACTTTGCCTCATTTTTGGCTTTTTGCAGCCGTTTTTGAACGGTTTGAAAATCCGCCAGAATAAGTTCCGTTTCAAGAATTTCGATGTCGCGGCGGGGATCAATATTCCCATGAACATGAATAATATTTTCATCCTCAAATGCGCGAATCACCTGGGCGATGGCATCACATTCACGAATATGCGCCAGAAACTGGTTGCCAAGGCCTTCTCCCTCCGAGGCGCCTTTTACAAGACCGGCGATATCAACAAATTCCACTATCGCAGGGATCACTTTTGCAGGTTTTACCAGTTCCGTCAGCTTTTTTATGCGTTCGTCAGGCACTTCCACGACCCCTATATTGGGGTCAATGGTGCAAAAAGGGTAATTGGCCGCCATTGCGCCCTTGGAGCGCGTGAGGGCGTTAAAAAGCGTGGATTTGCCAACATTTGGAAGACCTACAATGCCAATTTTCATGGTTGTATCAAAGTTATTTGTACTTTTCCAGACTGAGGATCCAGCAATGCGACATCCTGCGGCACGATCAATTTCGCGGACACGGGCTTTTCGCTTGTTTTCAACGTTTCCAAAGAAATTCCCTCAGTTTCAAGATAATTGAGATTTTTTAGAACTTCTTCATGCCCCTGAACAACAACCGTCAGGGGCTCTATTGAGAGCTTTTTTGTGAACAGAGGACTGTCAACCGCGCCTTTTAATACGGGTTTTACAATAACAGTTTTTTGTTGAAGTTCAGCGGCTATAATTACTTCAGCCTCAATCGTATGCGGAATAATGGTAGCATTTTTTAACGAAAAAATTTTATTTTCAGCGGGAGTCAATGGCGCGTTGATAGTAAAATTTGTCGTTTCCGAACCATCCAGTTTGATTTCCGCATTGACCGTTGTGATTTTACTTATGAGGCTTTCGGCCGCTTTAATTTTTGCAGTCTGTTCTTTTATTTTTACTTCTTTCACCGCATAGCCTTTTTTAGGATTTCCAATGAGAACCGCCTTGATTTTGACCTCTTTTGAGCTCATTTCTTCCAGGCGAACGTGCAGGGTGGACGGCTCAACGCGAAGAACGGTCACTTTATCATTTTTTGAAGCGGCAAGCAGGGGAACCTGATAATCGCCGGCAGAAAGATTTTTAAGATCCGCAGAAATTTCAAAATCACTCTTGCTGAGATTTTTCACAATATCCGGATTGCCGCGAACGCTGATTTTTGCTTTCGCAAGGTCATTGGAAACACTTAATCCCTGGGAGACATTGACGGCGCGCACTTCAAGTTCTTCGGGAAAACGAAACGTGTTGTTTTCAACCCCAACAACAAAAAACCACAGAATAATCGCGCAAAACAGGGCAAGAATTTTTAATTGTAGATTGTGGAAAAGTGTCATGGTATTCCCCACTTTCGCGAGGATGACGGACGGAATTAATTTACTTATACATTATACCTGCGAAAGCGGATTGTCATCCCCGCGAAAGCGGATTGTCATCCCC
>CAZZPB010000064.1:0-7882 GCA_964655905.1 uncultured Candidatus Peribacteria bacterium | reverse complement strand
CCTTATTGCTTTCAATATCATATTCATTGTAGTAGAGCACGGCGTCTGGATCAGCCGCGCGCGCGCGTATAAAGGCCTTGCGGATGTAATCATCTCCCATGGCTTCGAACCATTTATGGCCCTTACGGAGCGCGCCACTGTCTCCGTCTTCCACGGCCTCGTTCACGACATTCCAGTATTTTATTTTACCCTTGTAACGGCCAACCATGGTGTCAATATATTCATTCATGACGGCCTCAACCTCAGCATTCGGCGTGGCTTTCAGCCAATCGGGAATGCCATCACCGCCAAAATCAGAATACCAAACCAGTGTTTGAGAGTAGAGTTCCATGCCACGGGCAAGACCCCAGTTGACCAGGGCATCCGTCTCGGGGAAGTAGTTAAATTGACTGCGGCTGGGATGGCGTCCCCACGGAGGGTTTCCCCAGAACATCCCAATGGTCATTGCGTTCATCTCCGTCTCGAAAGTTTTATCGTAGAGGGCGCCGCGGGTATCGGCATTTCTAAGGTCAGCCTGGTACATGGAACCGAAGCGTATGCCGCGCTTTTCGGCAAGTGTCCCGAGGGTAGAGGTCGTTCCTGCCTGAGATTTTAACAACAACCGATACAACACTTCCGCCAACGTTCCTCTTTTCATTCCCTGGTTGGGATAAATCATGTTTTGTTTGTCCGCATCAATAAGGCCTTTTTCTTTTGCATATTGGACAAAACCGGCGTACCACTCTTTAGAAAAAGCGTCTTTATATGGATTTTCCTTGACGACGATTGTACTTGTATCAATTTCAAATGCATTTAAGGCCATTTTCAAACTCTCCACAAGATTTACAGTTTTTTCAGGACGAAAAAGACCATCGTCATAACCGCGTACAATAGCATGAGTTAGAGCTTTTTCCAAGTATGTGATGTACCACGAATCTTTATCTATGTCAGAAAAAGTTGCTGTTTTTTTTGAGGGATTGCCGGATGGTTTCCCAATTACATCGGCCGCTCCGAGAATCATTTTTAGGGCCTCAACCCTGTTTACACTTCGTTCCGGCTGAAATCTCCCATCAGGGTAACCATTAATAATGCCGCGGCTTTGCAGATCCATAATGGCGGCATAGTTTGGATGGCTTGAAGATAAATCAGAAAAAGTTTTTTGTGCTGCGGCAAAACTGGCTGTGGCTGTCGCAATCAACAAAATTGTTAGAAAAAGAATGTATTTTGGTATAGATTTTTTCATAATTAATTCAGAAAAAATTTAGAAAGCGTTCATTTCCCGCCTGCGCGGGAATGACAGACGGAATTAATTTATTTGTACTTCATATTAGCGCAAGCTGATTGTCACCCCCGCGAAAGCGGGGAAAGTCATTTGTCATCCTCGCGAAAGCGGGGAAGGCCTAAGGTTTTTGTTGCCCGTTTTTCAAACCAGAAATGACTCAATTGCTTTCGTTAGCCGTTTGAGCGTTTCTTCTTTTCCCAACGCCCATACTACCTTGATCTGGGGGCAACCTACGGTTTCCCCCAGGTACCCCCGCTTTCGCGAGGGCCCCCTTCCCCTTCGTAGCCTCCGGTTGGGAACCCCCGAGACCCAACCTTCGGCTTATGTCAGATAGTTTAGTGAGTCAGTGAGCCGTTTTAGTGTTTCTTCTTTTCCCAACGCCCATACTACCTCAAAAACGCCGGGGGTGAATTGTTCATTTGTGAGTGCGACGCGCACGGGCCACAACACCTGGCCGTTTTTTAATCCCAATTGTGTAACCACGGCCAAAAGGCATGTTTTTATATTTTCCGGGGATTCATAATTTCCCAGATTTTTAAGGGCTTTTTCGGCTTCAGATAAGGCTTTTTTTGCAATTTCTTTTGTCACCTGCATCTTTGGATTGCAGAGAAGATCAAAATTTAGCGGTTTTTCCGGTTCAAAATAAAATTTTAGGTGAAGCGCGCTTTCCGATACATTTTTCAAGATTTTTTCTTCAATGGTTATTAGGGCTTTCCCTAAAAGTTCTCCGTGATGTGAAAGCCATTGGGTCGGAAGATAATTTTTTGTCATCTCGTAGAGCATTTCTCCGCGGATTTCATAAAAGATTTTTTGTTTTTCAGGAGAACTGAAAGAAAATATTTTCTCATGTTTTTCATTAATGGAAACGGTACTGTTGGCGTCAACTTCTTTAGCGATTGTTTGAAGTTTTTCAAAGTGGTTTCCTCTGTTCCACTGAAAATTGAACCAGTTCAGTTTTTCAATCTCAAAAACCGCTCCGCCTTTATGGATTTGTTCGAGTGAAAAACGGGCGATAAGCTCTTCCAGACTGAAGATTTCCTGTTCTTCGCCCTTGCCCGGGTGCCAGCCCAAAAAAGCAATAAAGTTAAGAATGGCTTCTTTGGAATAGTTTTTTTGGATGTATTCTTCCACGCTGACGTCGTTTTGCCGCTTGCTGAGCTTGCTTTTGTCCCTGTTCAAAAGCAGTGGAATGTGCGCGAACTGCGGAGGATTCCAGCCGAACGCTTCGTAAAGCAATAAGTGTTTTGGCGTGGAGGGAAGCCATTCTTCGCCCCTGATCACGTGTGTGATTTCCATAAAAAAATCATCCACGACATTGGCCAGGTGGTACGTTGGCATGCCGTCGGATTTGAGCAGAACCTGGTCGTCAATGGTAGGCCCGTCAAAGCTCACATGGCCCCGAATCAGGTCTTTAAAGGTAATTTTTTGATCATGCGGAATTTTTTGGCGCACGACATGCGGAATTTTTTGTTTTATTTTTGCCTTAACCTCGACGGAATCCAGTTGCAGACAATGGCGGTCATACATCGGCGCCTGTTTTGCTTCAGACTGCTTTTTGCGCATTTCTTCAAGTCTCGCAGGCTCGCAAAAACAGTGGTAGGCCGCGCCTTTTTCTACTAAGATTGCGGCATGGTCCTTATAAAGTTTTGTGCGTTTTGACTGGATGTATGGGCCAAAATCACCATTTTCAGTTACATGCATCAGGTCTTTTTGGCTGTTTGCCTGCATTTTCGGTCCTTCATCATAATCAAGTCCAATCCATTCCAGAGTTTTAATCAGGCTTTCCACTGCGCCTTCAACAAAACGGCTTGTGTCCGTGTCCTCAATGCGTAAAATAAACTTGCCATGGTTTTTACGGGCAAAAAGGTAATTATACAGGGCTGTCCGGAGTCCTCCGACATGCAAAAAACCTGTTGGTGATGGGGCAAAACGTGTGCGAATCATGTCTGTCATGATATTATCTTAGCAAAAAAGTTGCCTTTGAGCTGAAAAGCCCGCCAACTCCTATTGACAAAAAGAAGATTTATTAGTATGGTTGGATCCTTTAACAATTTTCAATAAAATGTCTATGGAACAAGATGATATTGCTCATAAGATACTTTGCGTGGATGCTGATGTAACCTCGCTATTTATCTTAAGCACTTCCTTAACAAGAGTTTTTCCTCCTACAAGATATGAAATATTAAGGGCTAAATCATTTCTAATTGCTCATCTTTATATTGAAAAATTTAGAGGTGAAATTGCCGCAATTGTAACTGATTATTTTCTTGATGTAGATCCTAATGGTACCAATAATGGTATTTATGTATGCAATGAAGGTGAGCAAGTTGATATTCCCGTTCGGGTACTTTGTTGTGATTATGATTCTTTGGGCGATGCTGATAGAAGAGCTGTAGAAATGGCGCAAACCCGTGGTATTGTAAGCAAATGTGTTGAACGTACTTTGCTGCATGATGGTTTGATTAAATATTTACAAGGTGCTCTTAATGGAATTGGCTCCGTGGCGCGTATAAAAACCTAAAAAATTTATATCTTTAACTCAAATCTTATGGAAAGTCCCAGCCCTGATTTTCATTTGTCAAATAGCACATTTTTCGTGTATGGTTAGAGCAATTTTTAAGTTTTTTGCATATGGCGCGAAGAAGACGTGCTTCCGCGCGCGGTCGCGCGCGTTCCAATTCGCTAAAGACAAGTACGCAACGCAGGCGGGGCGGTTCGCGGCGTTCAGGCCTGGTTTTTGAGGTCAAATCATCCGTGATGCGTGAGATTTGGGCGGTGATCTACCTGGGTTTGGCTGTTGTGCTTTTTTTGAGTATCCGCAATGCTTTTGGGATACTTGGAGAAATTCTTATGACCTCGTTTCGGCCCGTGTTTGGGTGGGGTATTTTTTTGTTGCCGGTTTTGTTTGTTTTAAGCTCTTTATTGCTGTTTTTCTCGAAAAAAGTTGTTTTCCCGCTTTCAAGAATTGTAGGCATTTTCTTTTTATTTGTCTCCATTTTAAGCATTATTCATCTTTCGGTATCCATGGATGAGTTGTACAATTCCGCTTCCCACGGCCAATACGGGGGCTATGTTGGTTTTGTGACAAACTTTTTATTGCGGCAGGTACTGGGCATAGGTTCCGCTGGAGCGGCGGCGATTTTTATAACACTTCTGGTCATAGCGATTTTGCTGACTTTTGAGATTTCACTTGGGAGCATTTTTTCCCTTTTTAATCCCAAAATTCGTCTTGTGCGGCGCCGCGAAGCAAAAGAAGAATTATTGGAGGAAGAATTTGAAAATGAAGAAAAAAATCAGAGAGATTTTGACGCTGAAAACTGGTCGGAAGATGAGGATTTTGCAAGTCAACCTGTGATTCGGCGGGTTCAAATTGCCGCGTCCGATTTGGGAGATGAAATAGATGAAGAGAGAGTGGTTCCAACCCTGGCGGAAACGGATGCCGGTGCTGGTTCCGCTTCAATAAGGGCTGTTGCTGTTGTACCGGATGCGGAAAAGTCAAAAAATACAGCGCTGGTTGAAAAAGCCGGCGAAGAGTATTTTGACTGGACCTTTCCTTCCCTGGACCTTTTAAATCCGGCTGTTGCGACTGTCGGCTCGGATGATGCATTTTTGACGGATAATGCAGAGAAAATCCGCACAAAACTGGGCCAATTTGGCATTAATGTCGCGATGCACGAAGTGCATGTTGGGCCTACCGTTCTACAATATACGTTGCGCCCAAGCGAAGGCATCAAACTTTCGAAAATAACTGCTCTGAAAAATGATTTGGCCCTTGCTCTTGCTGCAAAAGCCGTCCGTATCGAGGCTCCAATTCCTGGAAAATCTCTTGTGGGTATTGAAGTGCCCAATGATCACCGCAGTCTTGTGCATCTGCGTGAAATTCTGGAAAGCAAAGAATATAAAGAAATACGCTCAAATTTGCGCTTGCCGCTGGGGCGGGATGTTTCCGGAAAACCCATGTGCGGTGATTTGGCTTCCATGCCGCCTTTGTTGATCGCGGGGGCTACGGGATCAGGAAAATCCGTTGGAATGAACACTTTTTTGATTTCTCTGCTGTACCAAAATTCCCCGGCGGATTTAAAGCTCATTCTTGTTGACCCCAAGCGCGTTGAATTGAATTCCTACAACGGTATTCCGCATCTGTTGACGCCTGTTGTGACTGATCCCGGAAAAGCCGCGATTGCCCTGCGCTGGGCGGTGGCGGAAATGAACCGCCGTTATCAGACGTTTGCGGAAAATCGGCATCGTAATATTGAGGATTACAATGGCTGTCAGGAGGCGCACGAGGAAGGGAGTCCCGCCTTTGCCGAAGCTGCGGCGGGCCCCGGACACCGGAAAATGCCGGTTATTGTGATTGTTATTGATGAGCTGGCGGATTTGATGATGGCTGCCGGCAAGGAAGTTGAGGCTTCCATTTGCCGCATTGCGCAGATGGCGCGGGCGGTGGGCATGTATCTTGTGGTCGCGACTCAGCGTCCGTCTGTTGATGTGATTACAGGTCTTATTAAAGCCAATATTCCAGCCCGCATCGCGTTCGCCGTAAGTTCCTCGGTGGATTCGCGGACAATTCTGGATGGCATAGGCGCCGAGGATCTTCTTGGAAAGGGCGACATGCTTTATTTGCCCGGCGGAATGAGCAAACCCGTGCGCATTCAGGGCATCTATATTTCTTCAAAAGAAATTGAGCGGGTTACCAACAACATCAAAATTTCCGCGGCTCCCAATTATTTGGATGAAATTATTTCTACAAAAGTCGCGCAGGAGGCTGTTGCCGGCATTCCTGCCAGTGCTCTTGGGGAAGATCAGGAGGATGATGAAAATTTGTATCAGCAGGCCGTCCAGGTTGTTGTTGAGAGCAGAAAAGCCTCCGCTTCGCTCCTGCAAAGGCGTTTGAAGGTCGGCTACGCACGTGCCGCGCGTTTGCTTGACATGATGGAGCAAAATGGTATGATTGGCCCTGTTAACGGGGCGAAGGCGAGGGATATTTATGTTTGAATTAATAATTAAAAATTAATAATGAATAATTGATTTTACATACTTATTTCAATTGTTGGTTTAGCTATGTAAAATTGTGCACACAAAATCATAAGGCCTAAGCGGATTTTTAAAAATTTTTGTCTTTTTCCCTTTATCCAGCCCTTTCTACCCTACCGAGTTCCGCCCATCATAGCCCACATCGGAACAGCCCTGTCTTTAGACCTTTTTCTTCCCTTCACTGCGTGATCACAATACCGATTCTACGTAAAAAATATTACAATTCCATAAACAGAAAATGAATTTTTTATAAATTTACAATTGCAACAAATTCTTGTCACCGGCGGCGCCGGCTATATAGGGTCCCATGCGGTAAAAGCTCTATTGGAAGCCGGTTTTGAAGTGATTGTGGTTGATAATCTTTCGAAGGGACATCCAGAAGCCGTTGATACACGGGCGCATTTTGTTGAACTTGATCTTGATGATCGCGTGGCTCTGGAAAAAGTTTTTCAGGAAAATACTTTTTCCGCGGTCATGCACTTTGCCGGTTCCATAGAAGTTGGCTTGTCAATGCGGGATCCAGCGTTATTTTTTCGCAATAACGTTTTGAATGGACTCAATCTTTTGGAGGCCATGCGCGCTGCCGATGTAAAAAAAATCATTTTTTCTTCAACCGCGGCGGTCTACGGCAATCCTCAAAAAATTCCAATCAAAGAAAATGCCAAACTGAACCCGACCAATTTTTATGGTCATTCCAAGCTGGTGTTTGAACAGTTGCTCCAGAAATATGAGCAATTGTATGGCTTTAAATACATATCTTTGCGCTATTTTAATGCCGCTGGTGCCGATAAAACGGCATCAATCGGCCAGGATTATGATCCACCTACGCATATTATTCCGCGTATTTTCGCATCGGCGCTTGGTCAAATTGATGATTTTAAAGTGTTTGGCATGGATTATCCCACAAAGGATGGCACATGCATCCGTGATTACATCCATGTTTCTGACCTTGCGGATGCGCATATTCTTGCGTTGGAATATCTTCTCAAAAAAAATCGCAGCAATGTTTTTAATTTGGCCAATGGCAAAGGTTTTTCTGTTCTGGAGGTCATAAAAGCCGCGGAAAAAATCACCGGCAGGAAAATTATCTATAAAGTCGGTTCAAGAAGGGCAGGGGATCCGGCTGTTCTTATCGCGGATTCAGGTAAAGCCAAAAAATATCTGGAGTGGAAGCCGCGTTTAAGTAGTCTCGAAGCCATTATCGCTTCCGCGTGGAAGTGGCATGCGGCTAACCCTTTTGGATACACAGTTCGTGAATCGAAAAGATTATCGAAATCAATTCAAAACGGCAAAAATGACTACGTAATAACAAAAAACAGCAATTTTATTGACAAAAATGAAAAAGTAAGTTAAATTCGAGCAAGACTTGCTATTGACAGATCTTGAAATAACAGGTAAATCAACGATGAATAATTCTTTTACCTAAAACCTTATGGCAGCACAAAGCCCCAATATGCGAAATCAACCCGACGAACAGTAAGGTTTAGCAGAACTTTCTGTCAGAACAAAAATTCCTGTTGATAGGCTACCATTGCGAAGAGCAACTGATGTCGGACGGGAAGAACAATTACGTGCTGGAGCTAAAAA
>CAZZPB010000063.1:0-13993 GCA_964655905.1 uncultured Candidatus Peribacteria bacterium | reverse complement strand
CATTGTTTTCTTTCGTGATTGTAATATCTCATATATTCGTCGATTGCCAAGCGCAAATGTTCGAACGACCGGCAGGACTTGTAATCAAGCTCGTCTTTCATATGGCCGAAGAAGGACTCGATGGGCGCATTGTCAATACAGTTTCCTTTGCCCGACATGGATTGAGTCATCTTCAACTCCTTCACGATCTCAATGTATTGAGGATTCGTATAGTGGAAACCTTGATCTGAATGAATCATGATGTTTTCATACGAATCCAGTTTGATGTTTTTGATCGTTTCCAGGACCAAAGTCATCTCAAGACGCAAAGAGAGGTTCCAGGCCACCACTTCTCCACTAGCGACATCCTTGATCACTGAAAGGTAGGCGAAGTCGTTGTTGAGCGGTACATAGGTAATATCAGTGCAGAAAACCTTGAACGGTAAAATCTGATGGAATTCTCTTTGTAGCTTGTTAGGGAAGATTCTGTGCTCGAGGCTTTTCTTCATCATCTGTTTGTATGGATTCTTTTTTCTCACCATGGCGGTCAATCCATATTTTCTCATTATCCTCTGTATTTTCTTGTGATTCATGGCTGGCAGCCTCATTTTTAGATTCCTCCAGCCGTATTTGCCCTTGCCGCTATCAAAAACTTTCTTGACCGTGAGGTAGTCAGAATGATCTTTGTCTGGTTTGTCTGTGTACTTTAAACATTTGTAGTATCCAGCCCTAGAGACACCTGCCAGTTCACAAAGAATACTTACGTCAGATTTCAATTCTCTGATGAGCTTGTATTTTTCCAGAGGCCTGAGTTTGACTCCGCTCTTTTGGCCCGGAGTTTGGCTAAAAAATCATTTTCTTTTTCAAGATACTGAACCTGAAGTTCTAGCCGCCTAACTCTATCAGCTTCGGGTGATCTGGCTCTTTTATATCCGCCATCAGCCTGAACTCCGGATGTTTTGGTCAAGCTTTCCAGACCGCCTTTCTTAACCATTCGCCCCCAATCCTTGATAGTGTACCTGCAGTATTCTTTTTTCCATACACTGATATCAAAGCAAGCCTGGCGCCAGATTTCATCAGGCTTGACTCCTTGTTTATACAAGTCCAAAGCTCGTTTTTTAAATTCATAAGTATAATGGATCGATCTTTGGCTGCAGCGAAAGACACAGGGATTCTGTTCCAACTTAGCGATCTGTTTCCTTGAAAATATTGTTCTCATATTCTTTTGTTAATTAATAAGTAACTGATTCTAACAAAAGAAAACTATATACCGTGTCCACTTTTTGGGGTACGGATCAAATTCGGAGTGGCGGGATTCGAACCCACGACCTCAGCGACCCGAACGCTGCGCGCTACCAACTGCGCTACACTCCGATTCTGGGGGCAACCTACGGTTTCCCCCAGGTATCCCCGCTTTCGCGGGGACCCCCTTCCCCTCCATAGCCTACGAACGGGAACCCACGAGACCCGTTCGTAGGCTTAATTCGATTTAATGTTGTCTATTCCATGTCCCCGCGAACATGGTCATACACCTGCCACATCGCTTTTCCGCGATGGCTGATTTTGTTCTTTTCGGCTTTAGTGAGGGCGGCGTACACTTTGTCAAAACCGTCGGGTTTAAAACAGGAACTCAAGGGCAATCCTGGATACAACTCAGCCTCAAGTTTTTTTGTGATTGACCCATGAGTTTCGCCTTTAAAAAGGGACGTTTTGCCTTTTTCATCGACCACGGCTGCGCAACAGACAAATTTTGCGCCTCTTTTTGTTGCATGGACATTGTTCATCACTTTAAGAAAATGGCCAATCCATTCCTTATCGCTGGCATTTTCACCAGCGCCCCAGCGCCTTGTTTTAACTCCAAGTTCATCCTGCAGAGCATCCACAATGATACCTGAATCTTCAGCAACGACCAGGCAGGGAATAGTTTTAAACCGTTCTCTTGTTAACTGTGCATAATAATGGGCTTTCCCAAGGGCGTTTTCTTCAAAAGTTTCGCCACTTTCTTCATAAAAAGAACGAATGCCAAGATCGGCAATGGAAAGAATTTCATATGGCAGTTTTCCCAAAACTTCCATTATTTCCGCAAATTTACCCATATTTGAAGTCGCTACCAGGATTTGCTTTTGTTTTAGCGTCATACTGCATAAAATAGGGATGCGTTCGGATTCGGCTTTTATTATATTAACATGCGTTATACCGGTTTTATTATTCTCATCGCCTTATTGCCCGTTATCGGGGAACTGATGCGGGTTCCTTTTTTAGGAGGCCAGGGCGTACTCATCAGTGATGTTGCCATAGGTATTCTGGTGATATGCTGGGTCGTTGTCAAAATTTCTAAACAGGAAAAAATTTCTAAAAATATTGTTATTGCACCTCTGCTTTTTTTTACCGGAATCGCGCTTTTTTCCTTATTGCAAAGCTTAATATTTTTGCAGCCAACAGAGGTTTTAGCGGGTTCTTTTTATCTCGTGCGTTTTATTGAATACACACTGCTGGCGGTCATTATCGCGGATAAAATAAAAACGCCGCAACAGATAAAAAAAATATTGTATTTTACCATTTTTTCCGCAGTACTTATTGCTATCGCGGGTTTTATTCAATTGGCAATTTACCCAGATCTGGGCAAATTAAAAGAGTTTGGATGGGATCCTCACATCAACAGACTCGTTTCCACATGGCTCGATCCAAATTTTGTTGGCGGCCTATTTTCCCTTATGATAAGCCTTTTACTTGGCATTGCCATATACACAAAGGGATTGAAGAAACGCCTTGGTCTTTTCATTATAATTGCGGTATTTGCCGCTGCTCTTTTTTTGACATATTCACGTTCAGCTTACATTGCCGCCGGACTTGGCATCATAACTATAGGCTTGCTAAAATCGCGTAAAATTCTAATTATGGCTACCATCCTTGGGCTTGCGGCATTTTCCATTCTCCCAAGAGCCCAGGAACGCGCAAATGACCTTATTCATAGCGCACAGTCGTTGATGTTTAATACCGCCGAAAATCCTGATCCTACCGCGCGTCTGCGAATAAAATCATGGGATCAAACACTCCAGCTCATCATAAAAAGACCGCTTCTTGGAGGCGGATATAACACTCTTCGTTCAGTGAAATTTCAGGAAGGGTTTGTTGAAAATACCGCTATTCATTCCGCAAGCGGTTCGGATTCAAGCGTTTTAACCATCCTTGCCACTACAGGCATTTTAGGCCTCATACCATTTTTGTGGCTTTATCTAAATGTTTTAAAACAATCTTTTCGCAACTGGAACGCCTTCGCCCCTTCGGGGCTACGGCGCGTAAACTGGTTCACCACGGGCTCACCGGACATAGCTTCAGCCGAAGGTAACGGTCACGACCGTTCCCTACGGCGCGTAAACGATATAAATGGGTTCTACCCGCAGGGTTATGGCCTTGGCCTTTTTGCAGGAACCATAAGCCTTATAGGCCATTCTTTTTTTGTAAACAGTCTGCTTTTCCCTCAAATTATGATTTTTATCTGGATTTTGGCAGGAATACTTATGGTCTTTTCAGCAGATGTCTTGCGTAAAGAAAAATTCAGATTTTGAACAGGAGGCTCTACTCTGGCGCATTCTCGTGGAGATTATAGACATGAGTATCCACATTCCCGTCATTCAAATAAATTTCAATAATTGCAAAACCCTCATTCGGACCATCGCGCACGGAAACATAAAGAACATCTTTTCCCTCGATCAAGCCCGGAATAAATTCATTTTTCAGTAAAGTTTTTTCATCCCTGGAAAATTTGCCATGAAAATATATTTTCGCAGGTTCGAAGCTTTCCTGTTGTTGCGTTTGCGGAATTATTTCTTGCGCCGGAGTTGAAAGATTTGGATTTTTCATTTCAGGGGCGGATGTGGCAGCTGGTGTATAAGTCGGCGCTGCTTTTGCCGGAGGATTTACGGAAGGCGGCGGATTTGGGGCAGGTGGCGGCGGTAAAAAAGGTATCCCGGGGATTCCACTGGATTTTGTTTCCTGTGAAGGTTTTGGAGACGGTGTAACAATATTTGGTGGCGTCGGCGTCGGCGCCGGCGCTTGGGATGGAGATATTGAAGGCTTTGTCGCGCTTTCCGTTAGTTGTTCAGGGAAGAAAACAGGCGGAGGCAAAGGCCGGATTTCTATACCGCGGGCCTCATTTTCGTTGGATGATTTTTCATACAAACCGGCTTTATCAACTTCCTGGGCGGTTGTTCCGCCCCTTGTAACAGGTTTTTGCCCCCCCCATGGCGGGGCGTTTTGTGTTGTTTCCGTGGCTTTCTCTTGGGAAAAAACACCCGTTGCAGATCCACCCGGTTCCTCCCGGATTTTTGTTGGTAATGGCTGTACGGAGGGCAAAAGAGATTTTTCTTCCACGCGTTTGGGAGTGGTTTTCGGAACAAGAATATCCCTTTCAAATGTGATTGGAAGCCGGTTTAAGCCGAACGCGGCAACGGTCAAAAGAAAAACCGCCGGAAGAAGAGGAATATATTGCTTCCACGCAAAAAATCTTTCACCCAAAAGAGGCTGCTTTGGATGAAAAATTACTCCAGCCTCAACAAGTAAATTATTTCGCAACTGTAAGCGAAAATTTTCATCAATTTCAATGTGTTCCCGTGCCTTAAACGCATGAAATTTTGTAATGGTTGCTCCGAAATATTTCCCTATTGGGCGTGGCATAATCATAATGATGTTAAGAGTTGTTTTGCTTTTTTTAGCGTCCGGAAGACCTTTACGCCAATGTGGTTGGGACTCAGTCCCATAATTTCCGCGATTTCAATATTGGAAACTTCTTCAAAAAACTTTAAACGAATAATTTCCCGTTCATCAGAATCCAGCTGTTTAAGAACCTTTTGAACTTCATTTTCTTCTTCCTGACGCATAGCCATCTCTTCATGATTGACGTTCAAATCACGCAGCTCGCCAACTTCATCCAGCTGGACTGTCTGCATTTTCGACTGCTCACGGTACCACTTTAAAACGTTATTATGGGCAATCTTGTACAGCCATGAAGAAAACGGATATCCGCGCCATTCGTAACTTTTTATATGCGCCAAAGCGTCATAAAAAGTCTGACTTACCATATCGTGGACAGCGTCCCTATTATTTACCCGCCGGTAAACGTAGCGGTAAATCTGGTCAAAATACTTATCATACAGCGCCACGAATTTTTCCGGGTCTTCTTTGGCTTCTTTTACAAGTTTTCGATCATCTTTTAGCACAATTTTAAACCTTAAAAATATTACTGAAAAAGCAAGAAAAGGTCGCAATTATGCTAGACTATAACCTGATTGTCAAGCTGTTGTGCTGTTCATCTTCTCAAAGCCAAAAAGGCCAAGAATATTACAGTCAAACAACCCGAATTAAAAAAATTGATATTTGTAATTCGGATTTTGAAATTTATTGATAGAGCTCGCTTCGGTTCAGAACTGGCTTGCGCCCTCTTCTTCCCCTCGCTGCGCGCTCGCGCCGTGCGCTCGCATGAAGCTCCCCGTAGAAGCGAGCTCCAGAATACCATTGGCATGAGCCAATGAATGAATGCCGTTCACCCGAAAGGTGACAAGCGCAGCTTGAATGAAAGAGATACGAATCATACGCAAATGAGTTTGAATAAATAATATGTGGCATAAATTTCAAAATTCGAATAACAAATTTCAAACAAAGGTCAAATGTTTTAATTCTTAATATCAAACAGGAATTTTCAGCCCCCATCTTGACTTGACATTTGAACCTTTGATATTGAATTGACATTTGTTATTCGGATTTCGGATTTGATCATAGTTTTTCCTGAATTTTTATTCAAAGAAGAAAACGTATGATCCGAAATCTATTCAATTCACCGTTTATATTGAACAGGACGAAGATGGTATATTTATAGGCTCCATTCCGACCATCCCAAGCTGTTATGCACAGGGAGATACTGAAGCAGAAATGCTGAAAAATCTCGCGGAAGTGGCAAGACTTTGTTTAAGAAATATCAATAAAAAAGAAATCCAGAGGCACCGATTTATAGGTATCCACAATCTAGATTTGTCATATGCCTAATCCAGCGATTTGCTGCCGCTGCTGCCGCTGCCGGGACCAAGATTGCTGATTGTGCTTATGATATCTGAAAAATTGAGATATTTGTTGATGTTGATGCCAAGCAGCTTGCCAACCGCACCAACAATCACCACGGAAAAAACTGTGATAATAAGACCGACAATTGCATAACGGATTGTGCTGACAGCCTGCTTGATTTTGTCCTCCTGGCCGCCGGAAAGAATAAAAGAAATGCCTCCTATAAAAATAAAAGCCACCGAAAGAAAACCAGCAAAAATAATGGCATACGCAATGCCTTTATTGACGATTTCTACAATGTCATAGCTCTGCGCGGCCTCTATAATTGTACCGGAATTTGGCATTGGTAATTTTAATTAAAATGACTCTGTTCCGACTTCGCCGCCACCGGGTTCAACAATTTTTAAATTTACCCTGGCATTATTTTTTGATCCGATCACGCGGAGCAAAATGCGCAGCGACTTGGCCGTCTGGCCATTTTTGCCAATAATTTTGCCCATGTCATCGGAATGGACTTTCAGGGTAATTAAGACTCCCATTTCGTCGACCGCGCGGGTGACTTCAACGCTCTCCGGGTGCTCTACAATCTGTTTTACGATGTACTCAACAAAATCGCGGTCAATCCCCTGGGAAAAATCTTTTGTTGTATCCATGTTATTTGAATTATGAATTTGCAATGGATGGGTCTCGGCCCATCACTGCCTTATTTTTTGCTGTCGGCCGCGGCTGGAACCACTGCCGGTTTTGCTTCCTGCGCTGCTTTTTCTTCCTTGGCTATTTCACTCTTCTTTTTGATGTTTGACATGCGTTTTGACATATAACGGTCCATATCGGGCATACCATCCTTTTTCAGAAGGCTTGCGACGCTGCCGGAAGGCTGCGCGCCTTTGCTCATCCAATAAGCAACACGGTCTTTTTTAACCTGAAAAACTTTTGGAATTTTTGCCGGCTGAAAATGACCAAGAACTTCAATAAATTTGCCTTTCACCGGCCTCGCGTGCTCTGCGACAACCAGCCTAAAACTTTCCTGTCTGGTCTTACCCGTTCTGGTGAGACGAATACGTAACAAATGTATGATTTAATAAAAATGTAAAACGGCGCCAGTTTAAGCGACTACATCCCTTATGTCAAATTTTTGCCGGCTTATCCGCCAGTTCAATTTTTATTTTTTCGATTATGTTGGCCTGAAATTTTTCATTGAGGAAGCTTTTGATTTCGTGTTTGCGTATTTGCACTTCCTGCGCCCATGCTGAATTTGAAACATTAATCGTCAAAGTGCGCTTATCGTAGGACTTTGCGCGTGTTTCTTTTTCACCTTTGACTGGGAGAATTTTACGCGCCAGACGTTCATATTCATGGCAAATTTCAATGGCTTTTAACTGCCTGCTAAAACCATATTTTTGGGCTGCGAATGGTAGGAATTTTTGTAGTGGATCAAACATGACAGTATAGTTTTAACGTTTCTTCAGCCATTTTTCTCCATGAAAACTGTTTCACCCTTTTAAAGCCGTTTGTTACAAGTTTTTCACGCAGGGATTTTTGGCTTATGACTTCGTATATTTTTTGAGCCATGTCTTTCGGGTCATGCGGATCAAAAAAAACGGCATTATCTTTTCCGCAAATTTCCGGAATGGAAGAGCTGTTCGCCGCTACAACAGGAACTCCGCATTGCATGGCTTCCAATGGCGGCAGACCAAAACCCTCATAAAGAGAAGGGAAAACATATGCCAGCGACCCATTATACAATAAAACAAGTTCCATGTCAGAAACAAGACCGGTAAAAATAATATCATTTTCAAGTTGAAGCGAAAGCGTTTTTTGCTCCAACTCCGGCTGATATAAGGCATCAGGCCGCCCTGTAATCACAAGGCTTCCATCAAAATCATATTCATGTTTGAGGATGTGAAACGCTTCAAGCAGTCTTGCAAGATTTTTATGGCTCCTCCAGACACCTGTGTAAAGAAGATATGGCTCATGGATGTCATATTTTTTGATGGTTTCCTGAATGTATGCCTGATCTTCTGTTTTTATTTTATGAAAGTCCGCATTTATTCCTTCATAAATAACTTCAATTTTTTCAGACGGAATGTGGAAAAGCTGCCTGAGATCTTTTTTGGTATGTTCAGAGACGGCAATGATTTTTTTGGCTTTGGCAAGGGCTTTTTTTATGGTGATATGATAGGCAAACCGTTGAAAAAAAGAAGTCATTTTTTTCCCCGGGAAAAACGAAAGAGTAAGATCGTGAATCGTAACAATGGATGGTCCGCGGTAAAAAATCGGCGCGTTAAAATGGGTAAAGTGCATGAGATCTAGCTTGGCGCGGTTTAGAACATGTAGAAAACGCGTTTGTTCATGAAAAGAATAGTGCGGAGCATTAACAAGAATTTTTTGGATATTTTTATTTGGAGGAGAAAAAGCGCTATATTCAGGTTCATTAAAAAAAAGAATGTATTGATTTTGTTTATCAATTTCAAAAAGATTTTCCGTCAATTCGTAAACATAACGGCCAATACCCGTGAATCCGGAAGAATACATTCTGCAGTCTATACCGATGCGCATGTGGGAATTAATAATTAACAATTAATAATTAACAATTTTGTGAGCGCCATGCAAATTACTTGCATTATACCAAAATATTTTATAGTATCGGGATGCTTAACTTTTTTAACTTTCAATTACATGACAAATCCAGACCGCCTAAGTCCACAAACAAGTCCAGAAAAAGAACCGGTTTCGTTTGCGAGAGTAACCTTAATTATAGCCCTTTTTGGTAGTGCTGCTATTACAGCAACAATAGTTGGAGGCCGTTCACATAAAACTAAAGCTGAACAAAATGCTGGTACAAAGATAACTGCATTAAAAGATGATGAACACGGGCACAAAACCGTGAGAGTGGTAGATCGTTTTGTACCAGATGGTAAGGACGATATTGCAAAAGAGAGCGATATAAAAACTAAAATTATCGGTCAATTTCTCGCAGCAAATGAAGTCGTTGTTACTTACAATGTAGAGTCATTTAAAAATCCTCGGTTTTGGGGTGCTAATGAGATGATTCTTACAGCCGATACTACGGCCAAGGCGCAATGGGACTTAGAGCAGACAGCCAAAACTGAAAAAGAAATAAGTGAAACAAAACCTGCCGAGATAAAAGAAGATCCAAAGGGGATTTTTACTTTTCGTATAGATAATCAACCTCAATACAATGTGGCATTAGATAAAACAATTAAGCAATTCAGTACGGAACATCCAGGCGTAGGTTTTGCTTTTGGTGCGGCACCAGTCTGTGATCGTAAAAGTATTGTTTTTGGAGTACTTTCAGGATGGAATGAGCATACTACTATTCGCTCAATTGGAGAGTGTTATCAGATTGTGGTGATTCCAAAACCACCAGAGAAAAAGTAAATTTTATATAAAGGTGGCTTGATCTGATATGTGTTGTACGTTATTATGTACATGTAAATTGTTGTGCCCAAATTTATGAATTCAAAAACTACTTTGCCCATATCGGAAGCGCGAAAAAAGATTTTTCATATTGCTAAAGAGGTTCAAAAGCCGGACATTTATTATACAATTACTCAAAAAGGCAGGCCAAAAGCGGTAATAATGTCTGCTGAGGAATTTGAATCCTGGCAGGAGACCATGGAAATCATGTCTGATCCGGAGCTTATGGCAGAGATTCGTCAAACAAAAGAAGATTTTGAAAAAGGACGAATGGATAAGTTTACAACATGGGAAGAAATGCAAAAACAATTCGGCTGGAAATTAGCTGATAAGCCCAAAAAAAAATATGTATCAAGTAATTTTCAAAAAAAGCGCGCAAAAAAGTCTCGCAAAAATTGATTATTTTGGTGATAGCCATTAAACATCGTCATGGAGCTTATAAATAAGCGTCTTTTCAATATCATGCATATTGCAAAAAGAAGGCACGTTCATTATCATTGGCGGGCCTGTATGGGGAACCGTAGTTCAGCTGGTTAGAACGCCACACTGTCACTGTGGAGGTCGCGGGTTCGAGTCCCGTCGGTTCCGCCAAAGAGTTGAAACTTTTTATCATAATTCGTGTTTTTGACAGTCTGTATAATATCTGTGCGTTCTAACGCGAGCGCACGGCGCGAGCGCGAAACAAGGGAAGAATCCGGCTTTGCCGGTTCTGACAGAAGTTGAGCTTACAAAACAAACACGCCACACTGTCACTGTGGAGGTCGCGGGTTCGAGTCCCGTCGGTTCCGCCATTTCTGGTCCGCATTTCAACTTCTTGCAAACTGTCGCTATTGTAGGAGGGCTGTCCGGGTTCGAGTCCCGTCGGTTCCGCCATTAACTTTAAAAATCTTTTTGGATCAACGTGGCTTTCTACGTACTCCTTTTTACGTGAAGTGTTTTCAGTAAATAAGGCCTTGTTGATATATTATAAGAACTGCATAAATTCTGGCGCGCCAGAATCCGTTTAAGGTCCAACAGCTATTAAATTAGCCGACACCATGACCGGTAAATAACAAGATATAGGTCCAGAATTGTATTTAATATTTCCAAGACTAACCGTGGTGAATTCGCCCAAGCCAGTGTGAACAGAACTTGGTGTGCCTGTCACGGTCACGTCAACCGACACCATTCCTGCCGGCATAATGTAAGAAACGGGCAGCTCGTCTAGAAGAAAAACGTTCCATAAACCTGATGTAGGAAATGCGCCGGCTAGTCTCTCAAAAACCTTTATTCCACTCGCATGTACATATACATAACCAGCAAAATCACACTGATCTATCGTAGGACATTCCATAAAGTCGATTTTATCCTGAGGATTAGTCGCGGCTAAAGGATTTTTACCTCCAAGATCCATACTAAAAGAATGAATTTCTACGGTGTAAATTGGATCTTTAACAAATCTAAACACTGCTAAAGCAGTTTCCTTGCCTTTTGATACTGAGCCCAACGGTGATGCAGGATGTTTTTCAACGCTCAAAGTACACTTACCCATAGGACCCGTATCCGGCAGGGCAGGTGGCGCTGTATCAATAACATCAGTAGTTTCTGCCACATCGCCTGGAGGAGAATCACCGGCATCTATCGCATCGGAAACGGAATCACCGGCATCTAAAGGCAGTGCATCAGGACTACCGCCATCACCGGCATCTAAAGGCACCGCATCAGAACCATCACCAGCACCGTCATCTAAAGTCACAGCATCAGAGCTATCTCCGCCATCACCATCCAAAATAACCGCATCAGGACTATCGCCAGCATCCGTTGCGGTTTCTATATACGCAGTGTCAGGATTGATTGAATCTTTAGCAGCGTCTTCTTTTACTGTACCTCCATCCGAAGCATCGATTTCTGATGTATGGCCTACTTCTTTTACTTTGGTTTCATTGTCATATTCCGCATCGCTGGATGCTACTTTAACAGGCTCTTGAGTTTCAGATTTTCCGTCGCCACAGCCTGTGGACAAAACTCCAGCAGCAGCCAAAGCGGCAGACCCTATGGCAACTCTTAACCATGCGGGAAATGATCTGTTTGTACTGCCTGCTTCGCTAGTTTCTGCGCGCAACTTTGGTATGTCTGGATATTGTCTCATATGGTAATTTTAAATAGTGTCTAGTTATAGTAAGGGTGGGATGTTAAACATTTGTATATATTTTGTCAAATTCATTTTTAAGCGCAACCGTGGAACTACTCAGATGTAGTTAGTTTAGGGGTGGGATAAACTTATGCGCTTTAAAATAGGTTCGGATCTTGTATGCTACGTTCCCCCATTTCACTAAAATGGAAGCGCCGCAGGTTAACAAAAAGTTTTCCAACTCTTCCGCGAGACCCACTTTTCAGAAGATTTACGTCTCCAGATTTCCCAACTGCTCCATGAACGTTTTCATAAATCTGGCAGCCTCAGCCCCGTCTATGACGCGATGATCAAATGTAAGGGAAAGATAGAGCACCTTGCGAATGACAACTTTGCCGTTGAGCGCGGCCGGTTGGTCTTTAATCAGCCCGATGCCCAAAATGGCGGCTTCCGGATAGTTGATGATTGGGGTAAAAAATTCACCGCTGCCTGTTGAACCGACGTTGGTAATTGTAAAAGTGCTGCCCTTTAAATCCATGGGATTGATTTTGCGGGAACGGGCTTTTTCGGCCAAATCCTGCAGTTCTTTGGCGATCTGAAAAATATCCTTTTTGTCCGCGCCCTTCAAAACTGGCACCATTAAGCCATTTTCGGTGTCCACCGCGATGCCGATGTTGTAGTATTTTTTGAGAATAATCTCACTATTTTGTTCGTCACATGCCGCGTTGAGGTAAGGATGTTTTTTGAGAGCATTCACGGCGGCCCTGATGAAAAATGGCATGAATGTAAGGTGGATACCTTCTTTTTTTGCTTTGATTTTTTCTTTTTCGCGGAATTGCCATAATTCCGTGACGTCAGCGGTGTCCGTGTGAGTGACTTGCGGTATTTTGGAAACAGATTGAGTCATGTGATCGCCAACAGTTTTGCGCATACCGGCATAAGGAATGTGATCAATATATCCAAAAAGATCATATTTTTTTACCGATTTTATGCCGCTTTTAATGGCTCCTATAGCGCCTGGCTCTTTTGAAAAATCTTTTTTTTCTGATGATCGAATTTCTTTCTTTTCCTCATGAATATTTTTTTCTTTTTGAGGAGGCAATGCGGCTTCATGATCTCCAAAAACAGCTCCGGAATTAGCCAGACTTGGCGCTTTCATTACGCCAATGGCCGTTGGTTCCAGGCTTCCCACCACTCCTGTGCTTTCTCTTTGTTTTGTAAGCTCGCTCCGCTCAGAACTGGCAAAGCCAGATTCTTCGCCTCGCTGCGCGCTCGCTCCGCTCGCATATGCTACAACATTTTTTATTTCAATGGTTGCCAGCGTTTCACCAACTTTTATTACCTGCGTTTCTTTATGATAAAGTTTCAGAATTTTACCGGCTTTCGGCGCAGGAATTTCAACAACGGCTTTATCCGTTTCAACTTCAACAATAGCCTGATCGGCCTTTACCTCATCGCCCTCTTTTACAAGCCATTTGACGATTTTGCCCTCATGGATGCCCTCGCCGACATCTGGAAATTTAAAGTCAAACATGTAAAAATTTAAATATCTTCAACTCGAACTTCTCCTTGTCGAAGTATTGCCACAAGAGTGCCTTTCTTCAAAGGCTTATTATGGATAGGAATAACGACTTGTCTATTTTTACGCTCATTAACCATAATAAGATGGCTACCCTTTTGTCTCTTTTCAAAGAAGCCGAGCTTTTTTAAGATCAGCACTAGTTCTCGTGGCCGTAATACGGGAAGTTTAGACATAAGAACTCTTTGGCTGACCTGCACGAACAATCGTAATATTCATTTTTAAAACCTTTAGAGGCTCTCTTTCAGGCAGTGGTATACCGCGTTCTTCCAGTGTCTCTAAATATAATTCAATAGCTTCTTGAATATTATCTTCGACTTCTTGCAACGTGTCACCTTCCGAAATGCATCCAGGAAGGTCAGGAACTTCAGCCGTAAAGCCGCCTTCTTCTTGAGGTGTAAAAATCACCTCAAACTGATATTCGCTATTGTCTTTTCTCATGTGATTATACTAGTTAAAAATCGCATTTTTCACAATGGATTTTACGGTTTTTATGTAGCCATTACTTTTTTAATCGCCTGGAAAATTTTTTTATCATCAACCAGATATAAATGCTCGCCGCGAAGCAGCGGCATAATGATATCAGGTCCCGTGACGCGCTGCACAGGGGCTTTTAGGACTGAAAACAGATTTTCATGGAGCAGCGCGGTAATTTCCGCACCGGCGCCGAAAGTTTTCGGCGCCTCGTGCACAACAACGGCGCGCCCAGTTTTCGCTACAGAATGGATTAAAGTGTCCCTGTCGAGCGGGGAAATACAACGCAGATCAATAATTTCACAACTGATGCCTTCTTTTTGTGCTGTAATAGCGGCTTTTTGGCACTCCCG